>NTKF01000009.1 GCA_002457295.1 Flavobacteriales bacterium MED-G22 | reverse complement strand
CAAAAATGGAACCCAGGTGCAAAAAAAGGTATCACCATCTTATCTGCAGATGATTTAAAGGATGATTTAAGGCGTCACTATTTTAGTGGTATTTCTCTTGTTGATAACAATTTATTGTTAGTCACAGATTATGAACAAAAAAGAATTCTTCAATATGATTTAACTACAAAAGCTGTGCAAATTGTAGCAGCAAGTAGTTCACTTGACAACGAAAATGAAAAGCTTTCTCAACCCTATCAAGTTGTCCTTGACCCTCTTGGAAGTATAATTATTGCTGATGCTAAGAATAATAGAATCCAAAAATGGATACCCGAATCAAAATAATTTTCTCAAGAAATATTAATCCAATTATGAAAACAAATAGCCTCTTTATTTGTCTCTTTTTGGGCCTATTATTTTCATGTAGTCGTCAGGAAAGTTGGAATTTTAGTCAGAATAATTTAAATAAAGAAACAAGCCCCTATCTTCTTCAGCATGCTCAAAATCCAGTTCATTGGCAGCCATGGAATGAATCGCGCTATGAAAATCAAAATAAAGCTGAGAAGCTCCTCATTGTGAGCATTGGTTATTCAAGTTGTCACTGGTGTCATGTAATGGAGGAAGAAACCTTCGAGGATAAAACAGTAGCAGCGGTAATGAATAAGAATTTTATCAATATTAAAGTGGATAGAGAAGAAAACCCTGATGTTGATAATATTTATATGACTGCTGTTCAACTTCTTACTGGTCGTGGAGGATGGCCATTAAATGTAATTTGTTTACCCAACGGAACTCCTATCTACGGTGGTACATATCACACAAGAGCACAATGGATACAAATTTTAGAACGAGTACGAGAGCGCTATGAAAACAACCCTGAGCAATTAGAAGACTTGGCAAAAAAAGTTGCTGAGGGAATTGCTGCCGTGAATGTTATTGAGCTCCCTGAGAAGCCGAAACCTTTTGATGAAACTTTTTTTGAAAAACCTGTCAAACAATGGGAAAAGAATTTTGATTTGATTTATGGGGGTGAAATTGGTAAACAGAAATTTATTAGACCTTCAAAATTTCATTTTTTAAGACAGTATCACGAACTATCAAAAAAGTCTTCAATCAATGAATACATTGAAACTAGCTTACAAAAAATTGCGACTAGTGGAGTTTATGACGCGTTAGAAGGTGGTTTTTTTCGTTACAGTGTAGATCCGTATTGGAAAGTTCCTCATTTTGAAAAAATGCTTTACGATAACGCTCAAATGGTGGGACTTTATGCAGAAGCTTTTAAGAGTGATGCAAACCCTATATATCGTCTAAGGGTTGAAGAAACTATTGCCTTTCTAAAAAACCGAATGGCTGCAAAGGGTGGTGGATTCTATTCTGCCATTGATGCTGACAATGAGGCAGGGGAAGGTCGATATTATGTGTTTACTAAAAAAGAAATTGAAAAAATTGCCACCAATCAAATTGAAATGTTCAAAGAGTATTATGGCATAGATTTTAATGATCCTTTTGAAGAGGACTTTTTTATATTAAAAAAAGCTGTCTCAGAAAGTTCCTTTGTGCGTTCCCGTAAGTTGAAAACCAAAGAATGGAATCAGATAAAATCGGATTGGGATAAGAAAATTTTCATCATACTTTCCCAACGAGATTTTCCTGGTATTGACACCAAAATTATCACTTCATGGAATGCTTTGACTATTATTGGATTTGTAGAAGCCGCTCAAGCATTTGATAATCAAGCTTGGTTACAAGAAGCAGAAACCCTTTTTGATTTTCTCATCAAAAATACTTTTGTAGATGGTAAATTTTATCATACTCTACAAAATGGAATACCAAAAATTGATGGTTTTTTAGAAGACTATGCCTACATGGCTGGTGCTGCATTAGCTTTGTATAAAACTACGGGAAAAAAAGAGTATCTCGACTGGAGCCAAACCTTGGTAGAAAAATCCATGACTGATTTCAAAGATGCTAATAGCCCTTTCTTTACCTTCAAATCATCAAACCATTTGTTGTCTCCTATTCTTTCTGTTGATGATGGTGTTATGCCTTCTGCAAATGCTTTCTTAGCAAATGTTCTATCTGATTTAGGTCATCTTTTAGCTCGAAAAGATTATTTAAATAAAGTTGAAAAAATGTTACAGGCCATTCAACCCATTTTAGAAGAAAGTATAAGTGACTATTGTCATTGGGCTTCTCTTTTGGCAAAATGGGCTTATCCTGAATATGAAGTCATCATTGCAGGGCCAGAAGCAAATTCTATGACTAAAGAAATTCAAAAGAAGTATTTAGTTAATGTTCTATTTCAATTTAGCACTACTCCAAGTGATTTGCCTCTTTTAAAAGAGCGTTATTTTGAAGAAGAAACTTATATCTATGTTTGTCAAAACAATGTTTGCTTACGCCCTGAAACCGCGGTAGAAGCGGCTCTAAAACAGCTAGAAGAGTTTGAAAATCAAGTGATGACACCAGATCCGAGCAATTCCTTTTTTTGATACCAAGCAACAAACTGACCTGAAGTGATCGCTGACTGAGGCTGATCAAAAGAGACGAAATAACCTGACTCAAGAGCGTGGATTGTAGCTTTTTGAAGCGGTTGTCTATATCGAATTCTAGCTTCAACTTTGAGGAACTCCCCCGCTTTTAGTGTTAAATCTTCTCGCACCCAGTGAACCTCTTTGGGCGCTACCTTCAATACCTTTCTAAATAACCCAGGGTGGTTTTTACCTTCACCCACATAGAGCACATTTTCATTTACATCAGTATCAATCACAAACAAAGGATCAACGGTTCCACCCACTGCCAGTCCCTTGCGTTGGCCAATAGTAAAATAATGAGCACCCCTGTGGGCACCTACTTCATCACCATCAATGGCTGCGTAGTTTAGTTTCAATGCCTGTTCTGCCAGTGGAGCATTTGATGAGGGTATATTTTTGAACTTTTCATGATTTTCGTCTATAGCGATGATTTTACCTTCTTTGGGCTTCAATTGTTGTTGTAAAAAATCTGGTAATCTGACTTTACCCACAAAACAAAGGCCTTGAGAATCACGTTTATCTGCTGTTACAAAACCTTGCGCTTTTGCTATTTTTCTAACTTCACTTTTTTGTAAATGGCCTATAGGGAAAAGTGCATGAGCCAATTGCTCTTGGGTAAGTTGGCAAAGAAAATAGGATTGATCCTTATTAATGTCAGCTCCTGAGAGTAATTGGTGTATTGTTTTGTCTTGAGATGTAATAGTATTTTTTTGGCAATAATGTCCTGTTGCAACATAATCAGCATTCAAAGAAAGAGCGATTTTTAGGAATAGGTCAAATTTTATTTCTCTATTGCAGAGCACATCTGGATTGGGGGTCCTTCCCCGCTCATATTCTGCAAACATATAATCAACAATACGAGTTTTATATTCACTACTCAAGTCCACAGTTTGAAAAGGTATACCTAATTTCTCAGCTACTAACATGGCATCATAGCTGTCTTCTAACCAAGGGCATTCACTAGAAATGGTCACAGATTCGTCATGCCAATTTTTCATAAACAAGCCTATCACCTCATAGCCTTGTTCAACCAGCAAATGTGCCGCTACAGATGAATCTACTCCTCCTGAGAGACCCACAACGACTCGCTTCTTTTTCATTCAGTAAAAGTAAGGAACTCTGAGAAAAAATTACCCTCTCCTTCTACCCGCTTTTTTTTGCTTTTCTGCTTCTTCCATTGCTTTTTGTAAGCGGGCAGAAAAACCACCTACTTTTTTAGGCTTCTTTTTATTTTCCTCAAGCTTGGCATGGATTTTCTTATCATCGATGATGTAATTTTTAATGATTAGCATCAAAAAGATCGTAAGCAAATTGGAAACAAAATAATACAAACTCAATCCGCTTGCATAATTATTGAAGAAAAAAAGCATCATCACTGGCATGAGATACATGATTACCTTCATATTGGGCATACCAGGTTGTTGTGGCATGGGCTGCTGACCTGTGGTCATTCTTGTGTAGAAAAAAATAGCAATGGAGGCTAAAATGGGAAACAAACTCACATGATCACCATAGAAGGGCACATTGAAAGGAAGTTCCAAAACGGAATCATAAGAAGATAGGTCATCGGCCCAAAGAAAACTTTTTTCTCTCAAGACAAATGCAACAGGAAAAAAGGTGAATAAAGCATAAAAAACGGGCAATTGAATCAATGCCGGCACACATCCAGCCAGTGGGCTAGCACCTGCTTTTGAATAGAGACTCATTGTTTCTTGTTGTTTTTTAACCGCATTATCTTTATGTTTTTCGTTGATGGCATCAACTTCAGGACGCAAAAGTTTCATCTTAATTTGAGACACATAGGACTTGTATGTTACTGGTGACATAGCCAAGCGAACAATTAATGTCAAAACAATTATGGCAATTCCGTAAGGAAAAATTGTAGACAAAAAACCAAACAAAGGGAGAAAAACCCATCGATTAATCCATCCAAATATACCCCACCCAAGAGGGATAGAGGCTTCTAAATCACCGGGAAGCAATTCTAATGTTTTATAATCAGTAGGGCCATAATAAAAATTAAACGCTGCATCCAACTCACCATTTTGTCGCTCAACAGGAAAAGTTGAACTAAAGCGTTTTGTGAACCGCTCCTCTAATTTTTCCTCATCAGCTAAATTTTCAGAATACATTTGTACCTCATCCAAAGGTTCGTTTGGAACAAGAATTGCACTAAAAAAGTGTTGCCTGTAGGAAATCCATCTGATGTTACTCATTTGTTCTTCATCATCTCCACTCAATGATAAATAATCTACCCGATCTTCATCATATCCATAAGTATATTCCGTGTAACGGTTTTCATATTCAATACTTCTAGAATTTCTAAAAGCTGTTGTACTCCAGGTTAAATTAGGGGTATCACTTCTGCTTAGTGAAGGAGCAAAATTTGATGTTGAAATTTCTAGCTTGATTTGATATCCATCTTCTGGAAGTGTATATACAAAACGGATCATTTGATTGGAGGCTGTTTTAGACTCAAAAATAACTTCTTGATTTTCTTCATTTGAAATTATGGTGGGCTGAAAATACATTTCTGAAGTATTGAGTTCCATGCCGTTTGAAGCCTTGAGCAACAAATTGAATTGGGTATTTTTATCGTTGACAAGAAAGAGTGGAACATCTTGATAATTATTAAATTCTTTCAATCTAAGCGATGTCACTATTGCTCCTTTTGTGTCAAATTCAAAAGCTAAGTTTTTATTTTCAAGCAAAACAGGTTCAATTTTCTTGGCTTGAAAAAATCCACCAAAATCTCCGAAAGCTTGAACATTTTTTTGTTGTTGAACAGAGTCTGACAAAACAGGTTGTGGTGTCTGAGGATTCGTTGTTTGGTTAGTTTCTACTGGGGCGTTATCTTGAGTTTCTTGTGGACCATTTCTATAGAGCATCCAGGTTAAGATGAGTGCTATAAGAATAAAACCTATAAATTGATAGGGGTCAAATTTTCTTTCTTCCATTTTAGTTGTTTTGCTTCTTTGAGGTATGGGTTAGTGCTGCTTTTATAAAACTAACGAAAAGTGGATGAGGTTGAGCCACCGTACTTTCGTATTCGGGATGAAATTGCACTCCGACAAACCAAGGATGTGCAACATTTTCAATAATCTCAACCAGTTTTGTTTCAGGATTAATTCCTACTACTTTGAAGTTGTTATCAAAGATTTGATCTGAAAAAGCATTGTTGAATTCATAGCGGTGTCTGTGTCGTTCAGAAATTTTATCTTTTTGATAAATAGAATAAACCAAAGAATTTTTTGTCAATTCACAATCCCAAGAGCCAAGGCGCATCGTTCCTCCTTTACTCAAAACACTTTTCTGTGACTCCATCAAATCAATCACAGGAACACTTGACATCACATCCATTTCTGTTGAATTAGCTCCTTGGAGCCCCACCACATTGCGAGCGTATTCTATCACAGCCATTTGCATGCCTAAACATATTCCTAAAAAGGGGATGCTGTTTTCTCTAGCATATTGAACCGCTGTAATTTTTCCTTCAATTCCTCTTTCTCCAAATCCAGGAGCTACAAGCACTCCATCAACCTTAGACAGATGATTGGCTACTTCGTTAGCATTCACTTTTTCTGAATGGATACTAATTATTTCTACCTCAGCCTCATTTTTTGCTCCTGCATGAAAAAGAGATTCCAATATAGACTTATACGAATCTTGAAGTTCAACATATTTACCGACCAATCCAATTTTAATTTGGTCTTTAGGGTTTTTAAATTTTTGTAAGAATCCATTCCAAGCACTTAAATCTGGTGGTTGCTTTGATTTTAAATTAAGTTTTTGCAACACGACTTTATTTAATCCTTCCTCGAGCATTTTTAATGGCACATCATAAATCGTTTCCACATCAATTGACTGAATTACCGCTTCTCTTTTGACATTACAAAACAGTGCTATTTTTTCTCGAAGTTCTTCAGGCAGTTCATGTTCTGTTCGACAAACGATGATATCTGCTGAAATACCACTTTCCATCAATGTTTTGACAGAGTGTTGTGTTGGTTTGGTTTTAAGTTCCCCAGATGCTGCTAAATAAGGAACTAGGGTAAGATGAATAACAATTGCATTTTCTTTTCCTAATTCCCAAATTAACTGACGTACTGATTCAATGTAGGGAAGAGACTCTATATCTCCCACCGTTCCTCCAATTTCAGTAATCACTATGTCGTAATGGCCAGAATCGCCTAGCTGCATCATTCTAGTCTTAATTTCATTTGTGATATGGGGGATCACTTGCACTGTCTTTCCTAAAAACGCTCCTTTTCTTTCTTTTTCAATCACATTTTGATAAACTCTTCCTGTAGTCACATTGTTGGCTTGAGAGGTTTTTTGATTTAGAAAACGCTCATAATGACCTAAATCTAAGTCAGTTTCTGCACCGTCAGTAGTCACGTAGCATTCCCCATGTTCATAGGGGTTCATTGTGCCTGGATCTACATTTATATAGGGGTCAAATTTTTGAATGGTAATGCGAAAACCTTGAGACTGAAGTAGTTTTGCCAAAGAGGCGGCGATGATTCCTTTTCCGAGTGAAGAAGTAACACCTCCTGTAACAAATATATATTTTGGCTTTGGCATCCGGTAGCTTCGTTTTAAACACCGGGTTTAAAATTACAAAATTCATAAGCATATAGGTGTATTTACTACCATTCTTTTATTTCTTTTACCTCATATCCTTCGTGTTGAAGAATCAATACCGCTTCATTCACATAACTATTATTTTGGTCTAGAGTGTAGGAGAAGCAATTTTGATTGTAGAAGGTTTCACCAATTTCCAAGCTCTTTTTTAATGAACCACTATAAGCAATTCGTAATAAGACATCTAGTGTAACATCATAAGCTCGAGTAGCTTCTTTTGAAGGGGGTTTTCCAAATCGATCAATAAAATCCAATTGAAACTCAGAAAAGGTATCAGCAGTTTTTAATATGGTGTTGGAAGGATAAGTAAACTGAACAGCTCCTAACATTTCTAACGAAAGGTTGGCTTTGTCATAAAGGTTATTTCTGTAGGTAGTAAAAACCTGAACAGAACGTTCATCCGTATTTTGGGCATTCATTTGTGATAAGACACTTCCTATCAGAGGAAAAGAAGAAGTCTCTAAAATAACTTTATTAGGTAATGAATCAACTAAAAGAGAATCTACTAGCTCAGGCATTAAATATCCTTCTTCTTCGGGTCTTAATTGAATGGCAGTAGGAAACCTGTTGAGTAATTCGGTCTCCATGGGTCGGCTTAGTGAATCTGCCACAATAACAATGTTTTGCGTACTGTCAAGTTTACGCTCGAGATAAGCAAGCATTTTTTTTCTATAAGTAGATTTTCGGGTTTGGGTTTGAAAAATAGCTTTTGATTTTCTTACCTCGTTGGTAGATAAAGGGGAAACTTTAGGAATATTTTCGATGGCTTTTAAATTAGAGACATAATCAAAATTAGAAGGAATGATAGGTCCTATAATGGCATCTGTTTTGCGCCAATCTTTCGAAGACACTTCTTCTAAAATTTTACTTTTATTGTTTTCTGTGTCAATTACAGATAGTTCTACAGGAATACCAATAGTGGTTGCTTTTTCTGCTGCCATTCTAGCTCCCATATAAAAATCAAAGGCGATGGTATACAAGTTTCTACTTTCTAATACAGGACGAACTAAATGAAGAGAATCTAAATTGAGCTCACTGGCTCTGAAGGGGAGCATGAGAGCAATTTCCATAGGTTTAGCTTCAGAAATTGAATCGAGTAAGTTTATTCGCTCAAGCAATAAATCGTCTGACACCTTTAGGTCACCAGAAAGATCCCCTGGCACTTTTAACACCATTCCTTCTTGTAATCCTTTCTCAATCAACTCAGGGTTTAAAGAATCCAAGACTTTTTTGGGTACTCCTAATTTTTTTTCAATTCGATAATACCCTTCTTTAGGCAGCACCATATAATAATTAAACAATGAATCTTTCTCAGGAACCCGTTTTGGTATTTTTGCTTTAGGCACTTTGATTGTTTGGCCAATTTTTAGACCTTCTTTTATAGTGGGATTGAGTTGTTCTAGTGCTGCTATAGTGGTGCCATATTGATAAGCCAAACGCCATTTTGTCTCTTTGGCTAGCACCAAATGTGTTTCAAATCCTAAAGTGTCAATTACTACCTTGGGAAGAGGTTCATCAATCATTTCTACAACCTCTTCAGTTTTGGTATAAACAGGAATGCGTAGTTTCATTCTCTTTCTCAAGCCTGTTTTTGACAAAATGGAATTGTACTCTAGCAGCTCTTCTTCAGTTATACCATATTTTTGACTAAGGCCAAAAAGGGTTTCGCCAACACGCACCCTATGATATTCAAAATGAGTTGGAATTTCTTGTGCTCCAAGAGGTAAAATGATTGTGAAAAGTAAAATAAAGAGTATTGATCTGAATCTCATATTGAGGTATTAACAATAATCATTCCCATTCAATTGTGGCAGGTGGTTTTGAACTTATGTCATAAACCACTCTATTGATTCCCTTGACATTATTGATGATTTGGTTGGATATTTTTTGCAAAAATTCATAAGGTAGATTAACCCAATCTGCCGTCATGCCGTCAGTTGACTGAACGGCACGAAGCGCTATGCATTTTTCATAAGTACGCTCGTCACCCATAACTCCCACACTGTTTATCGGTAACAAAATAGCTCCTGCTTGCCAAACTTCATCATATAAATCCCATTCTTTCAATCCTTTGATAAAAATAGCATCTGCCTCTTGGAGTAAGGCTACATTTTCTTTTGAAATAGGGCCTAAAATTCGAATAGCTAGACCTGGACCTGGAAAAGGGTGTCGACCTAATAATTCTTCTGGTAGTTCCATGCTCCTCCCCACTCTTCTCACCTCATCTTTAAACAACATTCTTAAAGGTTCTACTATTTTTAGCTTCATGTAATCAGGAAGCCCGCCCACGTTGTGATGGGATTTTATGGTCGCTGAAGGACCGTTTACTGAGGTTGATTCAATCACATCAGGATAGATTGTGCCTTGAGCCAGCCAGGCCGCACCTTTAACTTTGTGTGATTCTTCTTCGAAAACATCTATAAAGGTTTTCCCGATAATTTTTCTTTTTGATTCAGGGTCAGAAATGCCCTCTAGAGCCTCCAAAAACTGTGCACTGGCATCTATTCCTTTTACATTGAGTCCCATGCCTTCATATTGGGTCAGCACTTGGCTAAACTCATCTTTACGCAACAATCCATTGTTCACAAAGATACAGTTGAGTTGGCTGCCTATTGCTTTGTGTAGCAAAATAGCTGCCACAGAGGAATCTACCCCTCCTGACAAACCCAAAATGACTTGCTCCTCTCCAATTTGTTTTTTTAGCGTGTCAACACTGGTGTGCACAAATGAATCTGGAGTCCAAGTTTGTGCTACACCAGCAATCTTTACTAAAAAATTTTCTAAGATCAATTTGCCTTCTGTTGAATGATACACCTCTGGATGAAATTGAATTCCATAGGTTTTTTCTCCTTCGATTAAAAAGGCTGCATTCTCAACATCTTCTGTGCTTGCCAATAATACACCTCCTTCTGGTAAGGTTTTAATCGTGTCACTATGACTCATCCAAACTTGGCTTTGAGGTTGTACACCTTGAAAAAATAAATCAGGATTGCCATTCAGTTCCAAATGGGCTCTTCCATATTCTCTTTTGTTAGAGGCACTTACATTTCCACCAAAAAAGTGGGCAATATATTGTGCACCGTAACAAACACCAAGTACAGGGATCTTTCCTTTAATGTCTTTCAAATTTGGCTGAGGGGCGTTTTCTTGTCTAACAGAATATGGAGATCCAGACAAAATCAATGCTTTGTAATTCTCAACGTCTGGAGGAATTTTATTAAAGGGATAAATTTCACAATAAATGGACAATTCGCGTACCCTTCTGGCAATGAGTTGTGTGTATTGCGAACCAAAATCAAGGATGAGTATTTTTTCTTGCATGAGTAAAAATACAATTTAATTCAAGGTGCACTGAGCCCGATTCTTGTAAAAAATACACAAGAGATGTTAATATTTAATTACGCTAAATTCGTTTGAAAAGGGATCCAATACTTTCATCAGTGCATTGATAAATTCACCCCCATGATCCAAATAAAATTCCACAACATTAAGTTGCCGTTCTTGCAACGCATCGTTGGGAAAAATTTCTTTATGCAAATCTGTCATACGTTGCACCTGATCTTTCAACTTTCTTTTTTGGGCTTGGAGCAACCGCTTTTCTATTGCTTCTATTCCTTTATTTTGTTTTGCTAGCTGTGCTTTCAGTGCGCCTTCAAAAGAAGGGTCTGTTTGGGCTACCAACCCCTCTAGATAACCAAATTGTTTTTCTAACTGCTTTTTCAAAAATCCCAAATCCAAATCAATATTGCTAATCTGTCTAATTTTTTTATTGATCAAATTCACGCGAGGCAAAAAACAATCTTTAGTGGATATATCTAACCGATTAAGTTTTTGAGCTGTTTTTTCAGAAAGTAATAATGCACTGTTACGCAAAACTAAAATTGGAAAAGGTATGTTATGCATTTCAAAAAAATGGTTCAATTGAAACCAATAGGCTAGTTCACCTCCACCTCCAATATAGCCCACGTTTGGAAGAATTGTTTCTTGATAAAGAGGACGCATCAACACATTGGGGGAGAATCGTTCTGGATGTTCTTCTAATTCATTTAGCATTTCTTTTTCAGATAATTTTTTATCAGAGTCCTCTAAATAATAATGGTTTTCTTCTTTACGAATCAGATATCTATCTTTTGAGGTTAAATAAAAAAGATTAATGGGCCTTGGGTTGACTTGAGGGACAAACTTTTCATTATAGGTTTTCTTAATATTTTGAGTTTGAGTGGCTACTGATTCAAAACATTTTTGGTTTTTTAGTTCCATTGCCATTGCAGGAACGAACAATTTCTTCAAATTGAAGTCATTCGCATCTACTACTACTAAAGAATAATCTTGAAAAAGAAAATGCACAAACTTTCTTGTAGCCTCCGCTAAATTGGAAGAATTTCTGTAGCTAATAGCTATCCATTTTTTTAATGTTTCAGCTGAGGGCTTGCTGCCTAAATGTTGCTCAAAAAGGTCGAGCACAGGGTCTAAATCATCAAGTTGGATAGTTCCGACAGCTCTTCCTTCTTGCTCACTGTTCCATTGAATTTTTTTTCCCTTAAAAAGAAAAGACTGTATCTCTTCAAAATCATGATCTTCAGAGGCCATCCAATAGACTGGAATAAAATTGAATTCAGGATACTTTTTTGATAATTTGTAGGCTGCCTTTATGGTGGTTATTATTTTATAAATAAAAAACAAAGGTCCAGTCATCAAACACAACTGATGACCTGTTGTTACTGTGACAGAATTTTCTTCTGACAAAAGTGTTATCGACTGATGGACTTTAGGAGCATTTTCAATAGTTTCATATTGTTTCTTAAGCACTTCTACCAACGTCTTTCTGGTGGAGGAAGGATATAACTGTAGTTTTTCTTTTGCCTGCTTTTCAAAATTTGCTACATTCGGAAACCGACCGTAAAACGGTTTTAAGTCCTTGTGTTGTGCCAGATAGTCTGACATGAGAGTAGAAAATCGCCCCGTATCTGAATAGGATATGGTAGTGTGTTGCATAGCCTGTTTTATGTAAAGATATTTGTTTTTTTAGAAGTAGATTAAAATTGAAAAACAAAGGTGAATTTGATTTTTTATATGAAAAAACTTTTTATTTGGTTTCTTTGTTTTCTTTCAAATGCATTTGTTTGGGGACAAACGTTGCAAAACCCTTCAGAATTTTTAGGCTATAATTTAGGGGAAGCCTTCACTCCCCACCATAAGGTAGTTGCCTATTTTAACCATTTAGAGCTTGCTTCTGATCAAATCAAACTTCACAGCTATGGAGAAACGTATGAAGGAAGACCATTGATCGCTGCAATCGTATCGAGTCCAGAAAATCTAAAAAATATAGAGGCTATAAGGGCCCTTCATCTAAATCAAAGTGCAGGGAGCACAATTTCAAAAGAAGGTCAAAAAGCCATTGTTTGGCTGAGCTATAATGTGCACGGCAATGAATCTTCCAGTACAGAGGCAGCCATGAAAACCATACATACAATTATAACTGAGTATCAAGACTGGCTAAAGGACATGATTGTGATTCTAGATCCCTGTATTAATCCTGATGGTAGAGATCGATATGTACAATTTTTCAATCAAAATAAAAGCAAGTCAAATGTATATCTCCCCAACACCGTTGAACATCAAGAGGGATGGCCCAATGGTCGGAGTAACCACTATCACTTTGACCTGAACCGTGATTGGGCTTGGCTCAGTCAAAAAGAAAGTAAAGCCCGCATCGCTTTTTATAATCAATGGCTACCCCATATTCATGTTGATTTTCACGAACAAGGGGTCAACAGCAACTATTATTTTGCTCCAGCTGCAAAGCCGATGCACCAGCTTTTTAGTCCATTTCAGAAAAAGTTTCAAGAAGTAATTGGAAAGAATCATGCTAGGTACTTTGATGTTAACGGGTGGCGCTATTTTACCAAAGAAGTATTTGATCTTCTCTACCCAAGTTATGGCGATACCTACCCAACTTTTTTAGGCGGGATTGGCATGACTTATGAACAAGCCGGTGGGGGAATTGCTGGCTTAGGCATTTTGGATGAAAAAGGAATACCATTAACACTAAAAAATCGAATTTTAGGTCACTTTACCACAGGTATTTCAACCTTAGAGGCAGTAATAAATAATAAAAAAGAATTACTTGAAGAGTATACCTCTTTTTATACTCGTGAAGCAGACATACAAACGTATGTCATGGAAGGGGCAGATCAAGCCTTAAAAGCATTAGAACAACTTTTAAATGCCCACGAAATTAAAACCAGCAGATTAGATGCTAAGCAAACCCTTAAGGGATATCATTATCAATCACAAAAAAATAATAGTGTTGACTTTAATTCCAATTCTTTGATTGTTTCCACTCAACAGCCCAAATCAATTTTGATACAAGCACTTTTAGAACCCAAGACCTATTTAGAGGATTCATTGACCTATGACATAACCGCTTGGAACTTGCCCTATGCCTATGGACTAAAAACAATGATGCTAAGGGGAAATTTAGAAAACACACATCAAACGGTTTCTAACAAGAACTCAAATGATGTTGTTGAAGATGGTTATGGGTATGTTATCCCTTTTCGAGGGTTGGATTCTTCAAAGTTTTTAGCTGAAACACTAGAAGCTCAGTTAAGACCTCGCTATACCATGAAGAAAGTTCAACTGGAGGATACCCTTTGGCCTCAGGGTAGTCTTTTTTTCTTACAAAATGATCATGTAGATCAAACAGGATGGAAAGAAAAGTTAGCTGAAAAAGCTCAAGAAAACCATTTAATAATGACCCCCTTAAAAACGGGTTGGGCCCAGTTTGGTCCTGATATGGGTGCAAGTGCCCTAAGACTCATCAAAAGACCCACAATTGCCCTTTTAAAAGATGAGCATGTTGACTCCTATGCCTATGGAGAAACTTGGCATTTTTTAGAGCAAGACCTTAATTATCCTCTTTTTCGTTATAATAAGAAGGCATTATTTCATCAACTTCAAAAAATTGATGTGCTGCTTCTTCCTGAGGGGGAGTATGAAGCTCTTTTCAGTCAAGAGGAAACCTTTCAACTTATCAATTGGATAGAAGCAGGAGGAAAATTAATTACATGGGGAACCGCTCTAGAATGGTTTAAAGACAAAGAACCATTTGAATTAGAAGCCAAAACAATTCCAGAAGTGAATATTCAAAAACTACCCTTTGACCAGCAAGATCGCCATGAGATCAGCAGCTCCATTTTAGGTAGTATTTACCCAGTAAAGCTAGATCAAAGTCATCCCTTAAACTTTGGTGTTGATCGATTCTACTCGCTTCGGCAAAACACATCTACTTATGAATTACTTTCGAAAGGAAGCAATAGTGCTTTTTTAAATAATGATGTAAAACCATTGAACGGATTTATTGGAAGCCGTCAAAAACCTTTACAAACTAATAGCCTAGTTTATGGGCAGCAAGCTATTGGAAATGGTTCTGTTATCTTTTTTGTTGATAACCCCCTTTTTAGAAGTTTTTGGTATCAAAGCAAAATCATCTTTTCCAATGCACTTTTCTTGGCATTTTAATTGAAAGAGTGTTAAGGCAATTTGAAAATTAAGTATATCAAAAAAATTATTCTAAAATCTCGTCGTTTATACAGGCTCCCCCATTAAATCGAAATCGGTTGCAGATATAATTTTTACCTGTACAAAGCTTCCTTGTTTTAAATAAAATTGTTGCGCATCTATTAATACCTCGTTATCAACATCTGGTGAGTCTCTGTAGGTACGCCCTACAAAATAATCCCCTTCTTTTCTATCTATAAGGCATTTATAAGTTTGACCAATACATTTTTGATTTTCTTCCCATGAAATCTGGGATTGAATTTCCATAATTGTATTAAGCCTTTCTTGTTTTACCTCTTCAGGAACTGAATCTTCTAAGTGATATGCATGTGTGTTTTCTTCATGGCTATAGGTAAAACAACCCAAACGATCAAAACGTGTTTTTTTAACCCATTGCTTTAGTGTCTCAAAATCTTCTTCTGTTTCACCTGGATACCCCACAATTAAGGTTGTACGTAATGCAATTCCAGGTAGTTTAGATCTCATTTCCTCTAATAATTGGGTTGTTTTTTCTTTAGTGGTTCCCCGACGCATAGATTTTAAAATCGGATCAGCAATATGCTGGAGAGGGATGTCTAAATAATTACAAACTTTTGGCTGGTCACGCATGACCTCAAGAACATCTTTTGGAAAACCGGTAGGGAACGCATAATGCAACCGAATCCATTCAATCCCTTCAACTTGTGCAAGTGCCTCAAGCAGGGAGGCTAGTTTTCTTTCATTATAAAGATCTAACCCATAAAAAGTTGTGTCTTGACCAATCAAAATCAACTCCTGAACACCCTTTTTTGCAAGATTTTGAGCTTGCTGAACTAGCTCCTCAACAGGGCGTGATTGGTGCTTACCCCTCATCAATGGTATAGAACAAAAAGAACAGGGACGGTCACAACCTTCAGAAATTTTTAAATACGCAAAATGCTTGGGGGTTGTTAATAAGCGCTCCCCAATGAGTTCATGTTTGTAATCTGCCCCTAAAGCTTTTAGTAGGTTGGGTAATTCTGTAGTTCCAAAATATTGATCAACATCTGGAATTTCTTTTTTTAAGTCTGGTTTATACCGTTCACTTAAGCATCCCATCACAAACACCTTGTCAACCTCACCTAGATTTTTTCTTTCTACTTGCTCTAAAATGGTGTTGACTGATTCCTCTTTGGCATTATCAATGAAACCACAGGTGTTTATTACCACTATATTGCCCTCTCCTTCATGATTCACCATTTTTTTGTTGGCTTGGAGTTGTCCCATTAGGACTTCAGAATCATAAATGTTCTTTGAACACCCTAGGGTAATCACATTGATTTGATTAGTTTTTGAACTTTTGGTTCTCATATTAAGGATAGAATTCAGGCAATTTCCTATAAGGTGCTATTTTTTCATAAGCTGCTGCCATTTCGATGAGTAGTTGCTCTTGTTTACCTTTAGCTATCATACTCATATTTTGGGGTTTTCCATCTTCATAATACCCTATGGGAATACCAATTGCACTATAGTGTGCCGTGGCTAAATAGCTAGAAGTAAAATAATCAAGGGTTAAGAATGCATCTAATTGGTGTTTTTCTAAAAGACTGTCTAAAGCTAATGTTAATTCTTTCATGAAGGCTTTCTTTTTGATCTGAAACGCTTCATAATCTGTAGTGTCTTTTGCTATACTTTTAAAAATTCCTTGGCCATAGGGAGCATGTAAGTCCGCATTTTGATTATTAAATGCAATAATATCTGCTATATTTTTAACAGAAAGAGACTCATGGCCATAGCTAGCAATATATTTTGGTAAATCTACTTTCATATCAGTATCTAAAATTTGTACAAAAAGATCTAAATCTATTTCAGGGAGAGTTACTTCAATCACTTCACCACCTGCTTGTTGTATTTCTTTTGCAGCTCGTTGCAAAAGACTGTCTTGAGCATCAGTATCTACCATTCCAAAGCGCTTCCCTTTTAAACTCGCCATATCTAGAGCAGCAATTTCGAGTGGCTTGGCAGCATAACTATAGAGGTCATTCTTATCATAACCAATCAATGCATTATAAAGAAGGAGATTGTCCACAACGGTTTTAGTCATTGGCCCTGCGGTATCAAAGGTTGAAGAAATTGGAATAATTCCAGAGCGGCTCACTGCACCAATTGTAGGCTTCAAGCCAAATAAAGCATTTTTTGCAGCAGGAGATAATATGGATCCTGAAGTTTCAGTTCCTACCGTTGCCACAGCATAATTTGCGCCAGCAGCTACCCCACTTCCAGAGCTTGATCCTCCTGATTCAAAAACTTTTCTTCCATATGGATTAAGGGTTTGCCCACCCAAAGCACTGTATCCTAGGGGGCAACCTTCACAAAAATAATAGGCCCACTCACTCAGATTGAGTTTTCCTAAAATTAATGCTCCATGCTTTTTTAATTGATTAACAATATATGCGTCTTCTTTAGTTTGGTTCTTCTTAAAGACTGCTGCACCAGCCGTAGTAGGCATATTTGCTGTATTAATATTATCTTTTAACAGAATTGGCATTCCATAAAGGGGAAACTCCTCTGCCTTCTTTTGATCTAAATCTTTTTCTCTTGCCTCTTGGACCACATCAGGATTGAGAGCTAAAATTGCATTTAAATAGAGTGTGGGGTCAGTCTCATACCGATATATTCGATAGAGATAAAAAAGGGTAAGTTCTTCATAAGAAAAGATTCCTGAAGCCACAGCTGATTGTAGTTCTGGTATAGAACGCTCTAGAATAAATGGGCTTAAGCGAGCATAACTGGATTCAAATTGAATCAATTCGTTTTCAAAGGGAATGAACAAAGAATTCTTATCTGTATGTTTTGATTGAATGCGTTTATAACGCAACCTAGGGTTTTTATTTGTTGCATTTTGTGCCAACTCCTCTGTCTCATCATAGGGGATCCATTTTTTTAAGGCAGGAGCTGTAGTACATTGCCAAATGAAAAGCAACGCAAGAGTTAAAAAGAGAATACTGTTTTTCATTTTTTTAGGATAATATTATTTAAAAAATCAAGTGTAGCTTCAGTAACTTGATCATACTTATCTGTTGAAAGATAACAAGTCATCACATGTTCTCCTGCCTCTGGAAATACCATTTTTTGTTTTAGGCTGTTAGGAGTTCCAAGTTGATCATACATTTCTAATAGTGCTGGAATAGAAACTACGTCATCTTTATTGATTTCATCTTTATAATAATATCCCATAAAAACAGGTTTATTGAAGGCTTCAAACGTTTCCTTATTCATTTTCATTTCCAAAAACTTTTGCAAATGAGTTCCTGATTCTAATCGGGTGATGTAGGTCCAATATTTCTTTTTTTCTTCGGTAAGCCTATCCATAGTGTGATAGTGTCCTCCTTTTACAAGGCGAGCAAGTTCTAACCCCCACGGTTTAGATAAAACAACTGCATAAGGGTCTGACAATCGAATATTTGGAGAATATAGGGCTACGGCTTCAACCTGAGGGTCTTGCCCCATCAACAAGGCCAGTGTTGCTCCGTGCGAAGTACCCAGAATAATTACCTTTTCACCTATAGTCTTTGCAATAGCAAGGGCCTGTTTAGCAGTCTCCCAGTAAGGGTCGTTGTGAAAGTTGATCATGGGTTCCTCTTCTTCTAATCCATGCCCATACAAGCGAGGCACATACAAATTAGCACCCAACGCTTTAGCAATGTCTCTATACACTGGGTCACCTTCTTTAGGACTTGCCGTAAATCCGTGATAGTATAAAACAGAATACTTAGTTTTTTTGGGAATCGAATCTTCAAAAAGGAGAACTGATTGGTTATTGGGTTTTATGTTTTCAATGGCTGCCTCTTGGGTTGTCACTAGAGAATGAAGTTCTTTTAAATTTTGTGGCACATTTGGCAATTGAGGGTCTAATTTTGGGGTCTCTACTTGGGGCCCCACAAAATAAATGCCTGCGATGAGAAGCAAGGTGGTTGAAAAGACATTAAAAAACTTTTTCATATTCTTATTCATTAAAAATAGTTTGCACAAACAAAGCGGGATCAAATTCTTGCAAATCTTCTATACCTTCTCCCACCCCAATATATTTTATTGGAATTTGAAATTGATCTGCAATTCCTATAACCACTCCGCCTTTGGCTGTACCATCCAGTTTCGTTATGGCCAAAGAATTAACGTCTGTGGCGGCAGTAAATTGCTTGGCCTGTTCAAATGCATTTTGACCAGTAGATCCGTCTAACACCAACAATACTTCGTGAGGAGCATCAGGCACAACCTTTTCCATAACTCGTTTCACTTTTGACAATTCATTCATCAAATTGATTTTGTTGTGTAATCTTCCTGCTGTGTCAACCAATACCACATCACTTTTTTGAGCAATAGCAGAGTGAAGGGTATCAAAGGCTACTGCAGCTGGGTCGCTTCCCATTTCTTGCCGCAAAATGGGTACACCAACACGATCTGCCCAAATTTGCAATTGATCTATAGCTCCTGCTCGAAACGTATCGCCAGCTCCCAAAATAACTTTTTTTCCCGATTGTTTTAATCGATAGGCCAATTTTCCAATGCTCGTTGTTTTACCTACTCCATTCACCCCAACCACCATAATGACATAAGGAACAGGAGCTTGTTGATCTTCTTTCTGCTCATCACCAACCTCCAAAATCTGAATCAACTCCTCATTAAGTATTGAAGCTAATGCTTTTGAACCTAAATATTTTTCTTTGGCAACTCTGGCTTCTAAAGCTTCAATGATTTTGAGTGTGGTTGTTACTCCAACATCTGATTGAATTAAGATATCTTCCAATTCATCTAAAACCTCATCGTCCACTCTAGATTTGCCTATCAAGGCTGTTCCCAACTTTGAAAAGAAAGCGTTTTTTGTTTTAGCTAACCCCTCATCTAATTGAGCTTGTTCTTGTTTACTAAAAAACTTCTTTAAAATTCCCATTCCACCCTAAAATAAAAAAAGCTACTCTAACAGTAGCTTCCTTTAAATATTTTTATCAAATTATTGTTTGTCTAACCAATCTTTGGCCATATCTGGCGGAACGATGGTTTCAACAAAACTGTAGGATTGACTTCCACCTTTTTTTACCATTTTAATCGCTTTAGTCAGTTTTTTTGACCCTGTTTGGAGCGTTGCTACTGATTTCTTTGCCATAATTATTTGATTTCTTTATGAACCGTCATTTTTTTCAAAATGGGGTTGAATTTTTTGACCTCCAATCGCTCAGGGGTGTTTTTCTTATTTTTTGTAGTGATGTACCTCGAAGTTCCAGGCATTCCTGAGTTTTTATGCTCAGTACACTCTAAAATAACTTGTACTCGATTTCCTTTCTTTGCCATGACTTAGCCTTTATAAGTACCCTTTTGACGAGCTTCTTTTAAAACGGCAGTGATGCCTTTTCTATTGATTGTCTTCAAAGTCGAAGTAGAAACGTTTAATGTTACCCACCGATTTTCTTCAGGTAAGAAAAAACGTTTTTTGATGATGTTGGCATCAAATCGACGTCGAGTGCGGTTTAACGCATGAGATACATTATTACCAAACATGACTTTTTTACCGCTGATTTCACACACTTTAGACATAAATATTGATTTTTATGTGGCTGCAAATTTAACTTTTTTGTGGTAGAATCAAAGAATCTTTAACAATTTTATCTCAAAATAACTATTGTAATGATGTTATTTTTTGGACTCAGAATTAAATTTCTTTGGAGTAACTAAATCACAATTTCTTTAAATATTAGTTCAAGCGCCTTATTCACCGCTTTACCCACCACGCGTTGGCGGTGTTGCCCAAAAAGAAATTGTTCACTAAATACCTTATCTTCTGTTGCGATGGCAATCCAAACCGTTCCAACCTCTGCGTCAGAATCGCCTTTGGTAGGACCTGCATTTCCTGTGGTGGCAAGCCCCAGGCTGGCACCAAACTTGTTCCGAACCTGTACTGCCATGGCTTCGGCTACTTCTTGACTGACAACAGAGTGTTTTTGTATTAAGGCTTCCGAAACGCCTAAGACCTTAGACTTACTTTGGGTATGATACACCACGGCTCCTCCTTTAAAATAGGCAGAAGCTCCTGGAATTTTAGTGAGCCGTGCAGCTATTTCGCCTCCTGTACAACTTTCTGCAACTGCCAAAGTTTTTTGCTGATTGATAAATTGTGTTTGTATTTGCTCCTCAAAAGAAGAAGCATCCTCATAACCCACAAAAATATCTTTGATCAGCGGAAGGAGTTTTTCTATTTCTGAATCGATACGCTGCTCGAGTTTAGCTTCCTGTTGTCCTTTTCCTGACAAACGGAGTCGAACCCTCCCCAAATTGGGCAAATACGCCAATTTTATGTCTTGGGGTAAGGCATCTTCCCAGTCCTCAATACGTTGGGCAATGGCACTTTCTCCTAACCCATAGGTTAGTACTGTTTTATGAATGATAAAGGGACGGGAAAAGTGACCCTTCAGAGCAGGTATAACTTCGTGGGTCATTAATGCTTTCATCTCAAAAGGGACACCAGGTAAAGAAATGACAACTTGCCCTTCACGTTCAAACCACATGCCCGAAGCCGTACCGTGTTGATTTTTCAGGATTTTGGCTTTAGAAGGGAGTAAGGCTTGTTGTCTGTTTTGATCGTTGATGGGTGTAGTTACATATTTTTTGAAAATTTCCTCGATATGAGCTAAAACCTCCTTGTTTTCCAAAAGGGTATCATTAAAATAGGAACAGAGGGTATGCTTGGTTAAATCGTCTTTAGTAGGCCCCAGTCCTCCGGTGAGAATAACCAATTCTGCCCGTTTGGAGGAGGCATCCAAAGCCTCTGTAATTGCAGTACTTTCATCTGATATACTGGTGATTTGTGCAATTTCAATTCCAATCTTATTGAGTACTTTGGCTAAAAAAACAGAATTGGTATTGACAATTTGTCCGATCAAAATTTCATCTCCAATTGTTATCAGCTCTGCTTTCATTCCTATTTTATTCTTAAGCTAAAATTCTCTATCCCTTCCAATGTTCCAACAAAGACATCATTTCTTTGCACTTTACCAACCCCTTTGGGTGTGCCAGTAAACAGTATGTCTCCTATTTTTAGTGTAAAAAAAGTGGAGCAATAGGCAATCAATTGATCGATATCCCACAACATTTGATTGGTAGTAGCCTCTTGAACAATTTCTCCATTTTTAGATAAATTGAATGACATTGTTTTTAAATCTGAAAATGTTTGTTTCTCGACCCAGTTCCCCACCAAGGCTGATCCGTCAAAAGCTTTTGCCTTTTCCCAAGGTAGCCCCTGAGCTTTTAAATCATCCTGTAGTGCTCTTGCCGTAAAATCAATTCCCAAGGCAATTTCGTCATAGTATTTTTGAGAAAATTGTGGTTGAATGTGTTTTCCAATGCGATTTATTTTTACAATAACTTCGACTTCATAGTGAATATTTTCTGTGAATGCAGGGATAAAAAAAGGGTGCTCTTTTTGAATAATTGCCGTATCAGGTTTTAGAAATAAAACGGGGTGTTGGGGCTTTTCATTTTTTAATTCATTGATATGATCGGCATAGTTCCGCCCCACACAGATGATTTTCACAACTTAATTTTCTTTGGAGTTAAGCCCTCTCAATCTAATTTCAGTCAACACTTTTTTTGTGTAGCGGGGAAAGTCGGCATTCATTATCCATCCAAAATAGCCAGGTTCTTTTTCTAAAATATCAGTGACTTTTTTTCCTTTATGTTTTCCAAAACCAAAACATTCAACACCGTTTTTATCAAAAACTACAAACCCCGCAAAATCAGCAGTTTTTCTTCTTAAACTAAACTCACTTAGTGGCCCCACTCTTGGTTCTAAATTTTCATATCGATCAACCTGAGCCATCAACACATCAAAAGTGGCTTGGGTATCAGCCATTGCTGAATGGGCATCTTCCAAATTTTTATCACAATAGAACTTAAGGGCTGCTGTCAGAGTGCGCTGCTCCATTTTATGAAAGATATTTTGAACATCTACAGATTTCACATTCTTAAAGTCAAAATCAATTTCAGCACGCAAAAATTCTTCGACTAAAAGGGGAATATCAAATCGGTCAGAATTAAAACCAGCTAGATCACAATTTTTAATGAAGGCATAAATTTCTGTAGAGCGGGCTTTAAACGTCGGTTCATTGGCAACTTTTTCATCAGTAATACCATGAACTGCTGTTGCTTCAGTTGGAATGGGTTGTTCTGGATTGATCAGCCACACACGTTCTTCTTTAGTTCCATTTGGATGCAACTTTATGGTTGCCATTTCAACAATTCGATCTTTAGAAATGTCAACGCCAGTTGTTTCTAAATCAAAAAAACACAACGGTCTAGAAAGTTCAATTGTCATGGAAAGAATTTAATAAGGAAATTTTTCATTCCAATTTTCAAGATACTCTGCCACTCGTTTCACAAAAAGCCCACCAGTTGCACCATTGATAATCCGGTGATCATAACTGTGTGAGAGCATCACTTTTCTCCTTATCCCTATAAAATCTCCTTTGGGTGTTTCGATGACAGCAGGAGTTTTTAGAATTGTGCCAATAGCTAGAATACCAACTTGAGGTTGATTGATAATGGGTGTACCCATCAAAGATCCAAAATTACCAATATTGGTTACAGTGTAGCTCCCCTCTTGTACTTCATCTGGTTTGAGTTTGTTGCTTCGCGCTCGGTCAGCTAAATCGTTTACTACTTTAGCTAATCCCACTAAGTTTAAATGATCAGCATTTTTAATTACAGGAACAATTAGATTGCCGTCAGACAAGGCTGTAGCCATTCCCAAATTTATATTTTTCTTAATAATAACTTGGTCTCCATTGACACTACTATTCAATTGTGGATAATCTTTTAGAGCTTTAATCACTGCCATCATAAAGAGCGGTGTGAAAGTGAGCTTTGCTCCCTCTTGCTTTATGAAATTATCTTTTGCAGATTCTCTCCAATTCCAAAGATCAGTGACATCGGCTTCAATAAAAGACTGAACATGTGCCGAAGTGCGTAAACTCATTTGCATATGCTCAGAAATAAGCTTTTCGGTTCGACTTAAGGTGTGAATGCGGTCTTCTTTTGTAGTTTCAATATTGATTTTAGGCAATTCTAGGGCCTGCTCCATTGGCTTTTGGTCTACAGCTCCATTAGCTCCGTTCTTGCGCTTTTCTAAAAAAGAAAAAATATCTTTTTTTGTTATTCTCCCCTCTTTACCAGTTCCGTTTAGCGCCTGCAGTTCTTCTGTTGATATGCCTTCTGTTTTGGCTATGCTGCGAACAAGAGGTGAAAAATATCGTTCTGCGGTTGAAAGCTTTTCTTCTTTGGGTAAAGTGAGTGTTTGAATTTCTTCTGAAAGAACAGCAACTGATTCAGGGGTGTTTTTTGTTTCAACACCCTCATCCTCTATCTCTTTCTCTTGTTCGATAATATCCTCCTCTTGGATCAAATGATCGGAAAGCGTATTGTCAGTCTCTATCACTGCCATAACGGCTCCAACGGGTACTACTTCATTTTCTTTAAAATGAAGTTCCTTGAGAACACCCTCTACCTCTGAAGTAACATCTGAATCTACTTTATCTGTTGCAATTTCTACCAATTCTTCATCAATTGCTATGGCATCACCTTCGGCCTTGAGCCATTTTGTGATGGTAGCTTCTGCCACGCTTTCACCCATCTTTGGGAGTTTAACTTGATAAAGTGCCATAATTGGTAATGTTCTGCAAAAGTATCAAAAAATCTGAGTATTTAATGAATTTAAAATCCTCCTTTGGTAATTAGGAAACCCCATTATCGAAAGGAATTCTAGCCAAAATGCTTCTCCCTAATGTGACTTCATCTGCATATTCTAGTTCATCCCCTACTGCAATTCCTCTTGCAATAGTTGAGGTTTTTACACCGAAGGGTTCTATCTGTTTAAAGATGTAGAAATTAGTGGTATCAGCCTCGACTGTTGAACTCAAAGCAAAAATCACTTCACCAATTGTATTTGATGCTATTTTTTTAGTCAAACTAGAAAGATTCAAATCTTGAGGTCCAACGCCATCTATGGGAGAGATCAATCCTCCCAAGACATGATACAATCCCTTATATTGGTTTGTATTTTCTATCGCCATAACATCTCTGACATCTTCCACCACGCAAAGTAATTTTTTGTCCCGTTTTACATTACTACATATTTCACATAGAGGTTGATCTGATATATTGTGACATCCCTCACAATAGATTATTGATTTTCTCAAATCTTCAATTGCAGCCCCTAAGTCTTGCGCATAGGCTTCAGGTTTTTTTAAAATATGAAGGGCTAAACGCAGGGCTGTCCTCTTACCTATACCTGGTAATTGTGCAATTTGATGTACCGCATTTTCTAGCAATTTAGATGGAAAATCCATAGGCTAAAAATACAAATATTTAGATTGACATTGTTTCGTACCTTTACAAAACAATTCAATAAATGATTACACCCGGATTTATATTAGCCTTGATTTTGGGCTATTTTCTTCTCCTAGTTGGAATAGCAAAAATCACGTCTAAAGAGGGGAGCAACCGAGCCTTTTTTTTAGCCAATAAATCTTCTCCATGGTATTTAGTTGCTTTTGGAATGGTGGGTGCATCATTATCAGGAGTCACCTTCATATCTGTCCCTGGTTGGGTAGAAGCTTCTCAATTTTCTTACTTTCAAGTAGTCCTTGGTTATTTTGTGGGTTATTTGGTGGTTGCCTTTGTTCTCTTGCCGCTTTACTACAAAACAGAACTCACTTCAATATATGAATATCTAAATCAAAGATTTGGTGACCATAGTCATTACGCAGGGGCTTTTTTCTTCTTTATATCCAGGGTTTTGGGGGCTTCTTTTAGGCTTTTTTTAGTGGCTCTAGTCTTGCAAAACTACATTTTTGATGCCTGGGGCATTCCATTTGAATTAACAGTCGTTTTGTCCATTCTATTTATTTGGATTTATACACAAAAAGGAGGAATCAAAACCATTGTCTGGACAGATACACTTCAAACAGGTCTTATGATTGCTGCTGTGTTTTTCTCTGTTTACTATTTATTAAAAGGATTAAATATTTCGTTTTTAGAATTTATAGGTTCCTCAGAATTTGCAAAATATAGTAACGTGTGGGTTACAGATAGTTTACTTAGCCGGAATCACTTTCTAAAATCATTTCTTGGTGGGGCTTTTGTAACTATCTGCATGACAGGACTGGACCAAGACATGATGCAAAAAAACCTAAGTTGCCGAACATTAGGTGATGCACAAAAAAATATGTTGGTTTTTAGTGTGGTATTGGTTTTGGTGACGCTCTTTTTTATGGTATTAGGTGCTTTATTATTTACATATTCCAATCAAACAGGCATAGCTGTTCCTGCAATGGATGGCAGTCCAAAAACAGATTTGCTATTTCCAGAAATTGCACTTCAGGGAGAATTGGGTATTGCTGCCAGTATCACTTTTATTCTAGGACTTATTGCTGCAGCCTACAGTAGTGCCGATAGTGCCCTAACAGCACTGACTACTTCTTTTTGCATTGATTTTTTAAAGATTGATCATAAAGAAAAGAAAAAACAAAAATCGCTCAGGAGAGTAGTTCATATTGGTATGAGCTTTTTGCTTGTGTGTGTTGTTATCCTTTTTAAGCATGTATTAGATCGTAATGTGATTGATGGGCTCTTAACTGTTGCTGGATATACCTATGGTCCTCTTTTAGGTTTATTTGCTTTTGGTATTTTCACCTCTTATAAAATAAAAGATCGATATGTATGGTGGGTTGTAGTGCTTTCAGTTATTCTTACTGCTTTTATTGCCAATATTGAATCCGATAAACTCGGAGGCTATATACTGGGCTATGAATTACTGCCCCTAAATGGTATCTTCACTTTTTTAGGGCTCATATTGATTCGTAGAAAGTAACACCAAAGTGCACACATTTTCCCACGCAATTCCTTCTTGAGTCAACTTAGTTGCTAAAATGGGATTTTCAGCCCCCGGGTTAAACAAAACCCTTTTGGGGTTCAAGCTGAGAATAAAATCTAAATATTGTTCTTGTCGTTGGGGATTTAGATATAACGATACCGTATGCACATCTGTAATAGTAGCGGTGGGTGAAACAATAGAAATAGTTCCAATTTTTCCTTTATTTATTCCCATAGCGACTACATCCTTTTCTTTGTCTTGCAACAATTGGACTGCTTTATAAGAATAACGATCTGGATTTGGTGAAGCCCCAAGGACAAGAGTTTTCATAAAAATCACCATTCTATCATCACACTACCCCAAGTAAAACCACTTCCAAAAGCAGCCAAAACAATCTTATTGCCAGGTTTTACTAGATTGTTTTCCCATGCTTCGGTGAGTGCAATGGGTATAGATGCGGCTGTTGTATTGCCATATTTCTGAATATTATTGTAAACTTGGTGCTCTTCCAATCCGAATTTTCGCTGTACAAATTGAGCAATGCGTAAGTTCGCTTGATGAGGAATAAGTAAATCAATATCTGCAGGAGACCAACCATTTTTTTCAAGCCCCTCTTGTATCACTTCAGCGAAACGGACAACTGCATTTTTAAAAACAAATTGACCATTCATATTGGGGTAGTAAGAAATATCTTCTGGATCGTTTGCCTCCAATATTTCTGGCACCCAACGATTTGTACTAGGCCCAATTAATGATAATTCTTCTGCATATTTACCTTGAGAATAAATATGTGAAGATAATATTCCCCCTTTTTTATCTTTAGACCTACTGACCACAGCAGCACCTGCACCATCTCCAAAAATGACAGAAACATTACGCCCTCGGGTAGTCATATCTAACCCTCCTGAATGATTTTCTGAACCAATGACCAATACATTTTCATACATTCCTGTTTTAATAAATTGATCAGCGGTGGTTAGGGCATAAATAAATCCGCTACATTGATTTCGTATATCCATTGCAGGACAATTTGGAATTTCTAGTAGCTCTTGCACCAGTACTCCTGAGCCTGGAAAATAATAATCTGGACTTAGTGTGGCAAAGAGTATCAATTCAATATCAGAGGCTTCAATTTGAGCCCTTTCTAAGGCTTTCTTTGCTGCTTTCACCCCCATAGAGGCAGTAGTGTTGCCGTCCCCTTTCTTGATGTGACGCCGTTCTTCAATTCCAGTACGCTCAATAATCCAATCATTGTTGGTGTCCATCAACTTTTCTAAATCAGCATTAGTAACAACGTTTTCAGGAACATACATTCCCAGCCCACTTATTTTTGATTGATACATTTGATTAGTTTTTGTTTGTTGGTCAAAAATACACTTTTAAAAAAACAAAAAATACCCCCGAGATGGGTGTTTTTAAAGTTAGCTACTTAACAAAACAATCTAAAATAAAGTAACATAACTATTTGTTTTTACCACTGCTTTTAAGTCGTGAAGGAGATGATATAAGCCCAAAAATGTTCTGTTGATATAAATAAAGTGTTCCGAACCTCTACTGCCATCCATTTTTCGCAATTGAGGGTTTTCTGACAGCGTTTTAGTTAAATTGGTGATTGCTTCCCAAAACGCATCATTGCCAAAATCAAATGTTTCTTGGTGAAAAGGTTTAGTAAACAAAAGCATCATTTCTTTAAAAAGAGAAGTAAAAAACTCTTTTTCCTTGGAATTATCCTCTTGCTTGAGAATTTCAAGTGTATAAAGCAATGATTCAAATTTTAAATCGTCTGCAATGTTTTGAGGCTTCGAAAGTTCAAAATAAGGCACATAAAAGTCTTCTGGTATGATTTTGACACAACCAAAATCAATCGCTACTAACTGGTGATGTTCTGAAACTAAAAAGTTCCCAGGATGAGGATCGGCTTGAACTTTTTTTAGTTGATGCATTTGAAACATATAAAAATCCCAAAGAGTTTGTCCAAGCTTGTCGTTCACTTTTTGAGAATTATCATTTTTACTACAATATTCTGACAGGTGTTCACCAACCATCCAATCCATGGTCAATATTTTTTGGTTTGACCACTCTGGATAATACTTGGGGAAAATTAAATTTGAAATATGCGCACATTGTGAAGCAAAAAAACGACTGTTTTCCAACTCAATAGTGTAATCTGTTTCTTCTAAGAGTCTTTCCTCAACTTCTTTGAAGTATTTGGCAGTAGCCTTGCCACGCAGGTTAAACATTCGTTCTGCAATGGGTTTTACAATGGCCAAATCTGAACCGATACTATTTGCTACCCCAGGATATTGAATTTTCACAGCAAGTTTTTTCCCATTCTTGGTGGCACGATGCACCTGGCCAATACTGGCCGCATTTATCGATTGGGTTGTAAAAGTGTCAAATAAAACTTCAGGTGAAGACCCTAAATATTTTCTTATCAAGCGAGTCACTAAAGGACCAGATAGTGGTGGAACTGAGAATTGAGCAAGACCAAACTGCTCGACATAGGCTTTTGGTAAAAGATTCTTTTCCATGCTTAACATTTGGGCAACCTTTAAAGCGCTTCCTCTCAAGGTTTTTAAACCATCATAAATGTCTTTAGCATTCGCTTCGTCTAGCGCTTCTCGATCGGGCTCACCTTGAAGCACGTTTTTACCATAAAACTTTAAATAATTACTTCCCACTCTCAAGCCCGTGGTGACTAATTTTCCAACGCGTTCCATTTTGTGAGTTGGAATACTATCAAGTGTTTTCATGAAACAATATGGCTTTTTTCTTTCCAGAGAAATTTTCCAAAATCAAAAAGAGTATCGAGTGCATTATTATCAAAAAGCGAGAAAACTGTTTGTACTGATTTTTCGATGGCCACATCTGTTTTTTCGAATCCGACGCTATTATCATTCATCCAAAATTTTAGAAGAAAAAGTAATTGTCCCCAGGCAGCTTCAGAAAATATTTTTTCAGACCGCTGCGAAAACCTTCCCTCTTTTTCTGCATTACCCTCTATAATTAAAGTGACCACAAATTCTTTGAAATGTGATCTTAATCCCTTAAGATCAGACCATTTTTTTGTAAGTTTTTTCTCATCTAATACAAAAAGGACATAACTTCTATTGAGCTGCAAAACTTCAAAAAAGGTAAAATAAAAACCTAACAGCTTTTCTTTAGGTGATTGTTTCTCAAAGTTTTCATTTTTGGTTAGCAGTTGCATAGCATTTTTATAAAAAGCTTCAAAAATTGCTGTACGAACGCCATCTAAGGAACCAAAATGCAGATAAAATTCAGATTCTTCTATTTTTGCATGCTTACAAAAAAGAAAAACTGACTTAGGCATTTTTTCTTCTAAAAGGGTCTGTTCAATGTAGGCTTCGAAAATTGTGCTTTTCTCTATCTTTTTCTTTTTTGCCATATTCTAAATTCTTCTCACAAATATATGCAATGTTTAATTATTTATTAAAATAGTTAAACGGTTTTTTCTTTGACCAGAATGCCAAATTGTCATTTATACTGTTTTGGTATTTTTTTTGACCTTATATCAAAAATTATTTAAAATGGCAAACGGAAAAATAAATGTAGCGGTTGAAAATATCTTCCCGCTGATCAAAAAATTCTTATACAGCGATCATGAAATCTTTCTGCGTGAACTCATCTCAAATGCAACAGATGCAACCACAAAGCTGAAACACCTCAGCAGTCTAGGAGAAATCAAAGGCGATTTAGGTGAATTGAAAATTGAGGTTAAGGTTGATTCCAAAAAAAAGCAATTACATATTGTTGACCAAGGTATTGGAATGACAATTGAAGAGGTTGAAAAATATATCAATGAGGTTGCTTTTTCAGGAGCAGAAGAATTTTTAGAACAATATAAAGATAGCGCTAAGGACAGTGGAATTATTGGTCATTTTGGTCTTGGCTTTTATTCTGCTTTTATGGTGGCTGAAAAAGTTGAAATTAAGACAAAATCCTACCAAAAAGGAACTAAAGCGGCACATTGGATTTGCGATGGCTCTCCTGAATATGCTTTAGAAGAAATTGACAAAAAAGAAAGAGGAACTGAAATTATACTCCACATAGATAAAGATTCTAAAGAATTTTTAGAAGAGGGGCGTATTCGTGACTTGCTTACCAAGTACAACAAATTCATGCCTATCCCAATTCAATTTGGCACCCGAGAAGAAACCCTTCCCCTTCCTGAAGATGCTCCTGAAGACGCCAAACCAGAAACTAAAACGGTTGACAACATCATCAATAATCCGAATCCAGCTTGGACCTTGGCCCCTACAGAGTTGAAAGAAGAAGACTACAAATCTTTCTACAGAGAGTTGTATCCTATGCAGTTTGAAGAGCCATTATTTAATATTCATTTGAATGTTGATTACCCCTTCAACTTAACAGGCATTCTATATTTTCCAAAATTGAATAACGATTTGAATATGCAAAAAGATCGTATTCAATTATATCAAAATCAGGTTTTTGTTACAGACAACGTGGAAGGAATAGTACCTGAATTTTTAACCCTTCTACGGGGAGTCATAGATTCTCCCGATATTCCTCTCAATGTTTCAAGGAGTTATTTACAAGCAGATGGAGCAGTCAAAAAAATTAGCAATTATATTACGCGCAAGGTTGCTGATAAATTGAATAGCCTTTTCAAAAAAGACCGCAAGGCATTTGAAGAAAAATGGAATGACATTAAGGTCGTCATAGAATATGGTATGTTAAGTGAAGATAAATTCTTTGAAAAAGCTGAAAAATTTGCGCTATATCCAGATACCGAAGGAAATTATTATACGTATGAGGAGTTGGAAGAAAAAGTGAAACCGCTCCAAACGGATAAAGAGGATAAACTTATTCTACTTTATGCATCTAACAAGGAAGAACAGCACAGTTATATTGTTCAAGCTAAAGAAAAAGGCTACACAGTTTTATTATTAGATTCACCCATTGCGAGTCACCTGATCCAAAAATTAGAAACAGAAAAAGAAAAAGTTTCTTTTGTTCGTGTTGATGGTGACACCCTTGAAAACTTGATCAAAAAGGAGGAATCAGTAGTATCTAAACTTAGTGATGAAGAAAAAGATAAACTAAAACCTATGATTGAAGGAGTTGTTGAAGGTGGAAATTATACTGTTCAGCTAGAAGCTCTAGATAGTAATGCCCTACCCTTTCAACTCACCCAACCAGAATTTATGCGCCGTATGAAAGAAATGCAGCAAACTGGTGGTGGAGGTGGTATGATGGGAAATATGCCAGAAATGTTCAATCTAGTAGTAAACACCAATCATGAACTTGTGGGGCAAATTCTCACTACGCGCACTCAAAAAAAACGAGATCGTCTCATTCAACAAGCCGTTGATTTAGCTAGACTTTCTCAAAATCTTCTAAAAGGAGAAGAACTCACACAATTCATTCAGCGTAGTGTAGATTTAATTAAATAAATGGTAAGGGGGTCCAAAAGGACCCTTTATTTTATGTTGCAAATTATTGACATACCTTCAAGTGGAGAAGCACTAAGCTTGCCCAACGGTCAACTACGTTATTTTAAACATTTCTTTTCTTTAGAAGAGGCAGACTCTTTATTTGAGAGTCTTCTGCGTGAAATCAAATGGCAGCAAGATCCCATCAAAGTATTTGGAAAGACATATTTGCAACCTCGCCTAACTGCTCTATATGCTACAAATGATAACTCCTATACTTATTCAGGCATCACCATGAAGCCTCACCTAATGATCCCGCAACTTAAAAAAATTCAAGCTGCGATTGAGGCCATAACCGAGGCCCGTTTTACTACTGTTTTATTGAATTTATATAGAGATGGGAAAGACAGTAATGGGTGGCACGCAGACGATGAAAAAGAACTGGGGAAAAATCCAGTGATCGCTTCGGTTAGCCTAGGATCAACTCGTTATTTCCATCTCAAACATCTAAAACAAAAAGAGCAGCGATTTAAATTTTTATTGGATCACGGAAGTTTATTGATGATGGGAGGGCCTATGCAACATTTCTGGCAACATCAAATTGCTAAAACCAAACAACAAATAGGTCCACGCATCAATTTAACTTTTAGAAAAATAGTTTAACAATAGGTCTTCTCCTGCAATCAATAGGATAATGAATAAAGCACTTTTTTAGTATGAAAGTCTTAAATTTACACACTAAAATATAAGCCCATGAAAATTGAAAAGATTACATTGATTTTAGTTCTAGGGTTTCTTTTTTGGAGCTGCCAGCCCAAAAAAGAAGCGTTAGATCCCGACAAGATGAATGTAATTGGAACCATTGAAGGCTTACGCAGAGGAACCCTCTACCTCCAAAAAGTTGAAGACACCCTTTTGGTTACCGTTGACTCTACCGTAATTGAGGGTTCACCCAATTTTAAATTCACCTCGACCTTAGATAGTCCAGAAGTTTTTTATCTCTTTTTGGACAAAAAAGACGGAGATTCACTCAATGACCGCATTCCTTTTTTTGGAGAAAAGGGAACAATCGAAATCAATACCTTATTAAAAACCTTTGAAAGTAGTGCTCAAATAAAGGGGTCAAAAAATCAAGAGTTGCTGCAAAATTACATTCGTTTAAAACGTAAATTTAATAGTCAAAATTTAAATTTATTGGAAGCCTATTTCAAAGCTCAACAACGCAAAAACAAAAGGGATGCTGATTCACTCCAAAAAGCTATTGACAACTTATTGAAACGGAGGTATCTCTACACCCTAAATTTTGCTTCACAAAATGCAGATCAGAATATTGCTCCCTATTTATTGCTCACAGAAGTTTTCGATGCCAACACTACTTTACTGGATTCTGTAGTAGTGAAATTTACAGCAGACGTTCGTGATTCAAAATATGGAAAAGAATTTCTTTCTTATTTGGAGCAGCGTAAGAAGGAGAAAACTCCCTAGAGCTTAGCAAATTTGTTGAGTAACACCTTAATGTTTTTCTCTTTCTCCGAAAGAATCGAAGAAAATTGTTTTTTTGTGTTTTCACCCTTAACGGCATTCACTTGCTGTATAAGTGTATCGAAATAGACAATAGCTTCATCAATCAACTGCTCACTTTTGGTCAGGTCTGCTTTGGGATTAGATAATTCCCAATGATATATATCTTCAATAATTGCACCAATCTCGTTATTAATATCTTTTTTAAGTTGACGTATGCTGGCCATGAATTTAGTTTTATTAAATATATATTATTTTTTCAAAATCTACACTATAATGAGAGAACAGCTTTAAGGCTTGCTTCGATATGACCTTTGGCTAAATTACTGTTATAAATCCTCACCAAAACCCCCTCTTTATTTGCAACAAAAGTAATTCGTTGGGTGAGTATTCCAAATAAATGGGCTTTGACGCCAAACTTTTTTTGGACGTTCTGGTGTGGATCTGAGAGCAGTGAAAAAGGAAGGGCTAAAAAATCAGAAAATTTCTTGTGCCGAGTGACACTGTCAGAACTAATTCCTATAACCGTCACTCCTTGTTCAACAAATTCTTCATAACGGTCTCTAAAACCACACGATTCTACAGTACAACCAGGAGTAAAATCTTTTGGATAAAAATAAATTACACAAGGTTTCTTCCCAATGATTGATTGGCTATCAAAGAGATTATCACTTTGATCTTTTAACTTAAATTTGGGTATGCGGTCACCAACTTTGAGCATTTTATCCAGAATAGGTCACAAAGTTTCTTGGGGTCTCATAAAGCGTAATCTCTAATGTCATGGTTGAATCGAGATGCGGTTTGAGTTTGTTGTAAATAACTACTGCAATATTTTCAGCTGTTGGAATGAGCGCAGCAAAAGCTTCTACTTGCTCATTCAAATTCTTGTGATCTAAAGCATCTTCTACATGATCTTTTATTAAATCCTTGAGCACTTTCATGTCGATCACATACCCTGTATCGGGGTCTATGGGGCCCGTTACGCTCACAATTAGCTCATAGTTGTGACCATGATAGTGAGGGTTGGCACATTTACCAAAAATCTTTTCGTTTTGAGCATCATCCCAATCTCTTCGATATAATCTATGGGCAGCATTAAAATGTGCTTTTCTGTGAACAGTTATTTTCATGCTTCTTTATTTTGTAGGGTCTTGTAGTGTTTAGAAAATCGATGAAAAATGATACGAAACCATACGGTGTAGTGTTTTTCATTTTTACTCAAGTCTTTTGCAAGAGCCTCCATATCAATCCACTTCCAAGTGGCTACCTCATCTGTATTGATAACAGGCTGATCTTCAGATATACCGAGCAAAACATGATCTAATTCATGTTCTGTCAAACCATTGTCAAAAGAGGTATTATAAATAAATGAAAACAAAAAAGTCAGCGGCACTTGCATCCCCATTTCTTCTTGGAGTCTTCTGGCTCCTGCTTCAAGTGTTGTTTCTCCCTCTCGTTGGTGGCTACAACAGGTATTGGTCCATAAGCCTGGGGAATGATATTTGTGAAGTGCGCGTTGTTGAAGGAGCAACTCCCCTTTGGCATTAACAATAAATATTGAAAAAGCACGATGAAGCAGACCCTTTTTATGGGCTTCAATTTTTTCCATAGTGCCAATGGGAGTGTCTTTGGCGTCAACCAAAATAACTTTTTCTTCTTTCATGCAATACACAAAAGTATTGAATATTTTTTTAAAAATGTGGTGCAATGAAATTACACCCTGATTAAAAATAATATTTTTGTCAAAATTTAAAGATGAGCTTCCAAGAAGAATTGTTGCGTCGCCGAACCTTTGGCATTATCTCTCACCCCGATGCCGGCAAAACAACCCTAACTGAAAAGTTATTACTTTTTGGAGGAGCCATTCAAGAAGCCGGAGCAGTAAAATCTAATAAAATAAAAAAAGGAGCAACCAGCGACTTCATGGAAATTGAACGCCAGAGAGGTATTTCTGTGGCCACTTCTGTGCTAGCATTCTATTATAAAAACAAGAAAATTAATATTCTCGACACCCCAGGCCATAAAGATTTTGCTGAAGACACCTTTAGAACACTCACAGCTGTGGATAGCGTTATAGTTGTTGTTGATGTGGCTAAAGGGGTGGAGGAACAAACCGAAAAATTGGTAGAAGTTTGTCGTATGCGCAAGATTCCCATCATTGTGTTTATCAATAAACTTGATCGAGAAGGTAAAGATGCTTTTGATTTGTTGGATGAAGTAGAGCAAAAATTAGGACTTCGTGTTTGTCCCCTTTCTTTCCCCATTGGTATGGGACAAAATTTTAGCGGTATCTATAACCTTTGGGATCAGAATATTCAACTTTTTGAGGAAGGCTCAAAACAAACTGTGAGTGAGGCAAAACAATATTCGAATTTAGAAGATCCAGAATTAGAAAGTGTCATTGGAATTGATGAACTTAATACATTGAGAGAAGAATTGGAACTAGTCAAAGGCATCTATCCCACTTTTTCTAAAAAAGATTATTTGGAAGGCAACCTACAACCGGTGTTCTTTGGTTCTGCCCTCAACAATTTTGGTGTGCAAGAATTGCTCGATTGTTTTATTGAAATTGCACCGACACCACAACCAAAAAATACGGCTGAACGTTTGGTGGATCCAGAGGAAAAAGATTTTGCTGGTTTTGTGTTTAAAATTCATGCTAATATGGACCCCAACCACCGCAACCGATTAGCATTTGTAAAAATTGTTTCAGGTACTTTTGAACGCAACACCCCCTATTTGCATGTGAGGCTGGGAAAAAAATTAAAATTTGCTGCACCCAATGCCTTTTTTGCAGAAAAAAAAGAGCTGGTAGATATTTCTTATCCTGGGGATATTGTTGGTTTACACGACACTGGAAACTTTAAAATCGGAGATACCCTAACCCAAAACGAAAATTTGCAATTTCAAGGAATTCCTAGTTTTTCTCCTGAGCATTTTAGATATATTAATAATGCTGATCCTCTAAAAGCCAAACAACTTCATAAGGGTATTGATCAATTAATGGACGAAGGAGTAGCACAATTGTTTTCGCTCAACCTCAATGGCCGTAAAGTTATTGGTACGGTTGGTGCCTTGCAGTTTGAAGTCATCCAATATCGGTTACTACACGAATATGGAGCAAAATGCACGTTTGAAAACCTTAATGTTCACAAAGCTTGTTGGGTACAATCTACCGATCCAAGTCACGAGGATTTTTTAAATTTCAAAAGAATCAAACAAAAATTCTTAGCCCTAGACAAGCAAGGGCAATTGGTTTTTTTAGCTGACTCAGCTTTTTCTCTGCAAATGGCACAAGAGCAATATAAAAGTCTGCAATTCCATTTTACTTCAGAATTTTAGGGATTCTTTACCCTTATTCTTATATTTCGGAGCCTAACCCAACATCTTAACTAACCCCCATGAAAACAATAAAACCTCCCCTATCCTGTACCGCAGTTTCACACGACATCAAAATTTTTGAAAAAAAAAACTGGTGCTATTCTAAATAATCAAACATGATAAGAATAGTATTAATCGCAATCTTTTTGTGTCTTGGAAGTAAAGGCTTTTGTCAGAGCCAAATTATTATAAAAACTATTCCACTTACATTACTAAGACCTAACACTCCAATGATTTCTTTTGCTTTAGAATACCGTAAAAATCAAATAGGGTTTGAATATGA
>NTKF01000008.1 GCA_002457295.1 Flavobacteriales bacterium MED-G22 | reverse complement strand
TTCACAATAAATGCAAGAAGATCTGGTATAGCTCTTTCACCAAAATGATCGCCTAGTTTTTTTAGCAATACACTATACTTATCTAACCCTCCGTTAGGGTTAACCCTTTTAACTTTTTTCTTTACAGATATTACTTTAGCTCTTACTGGTTTCTTCTTTATCTCTGATATCTTTGCTAGTACTCTCTCTTTTGTATTCATCTTCAAATAAATATTTATACAGGTTAATACCTGCTGCTATTTCTTTTTGGTTTTTAGTTCTATAATATTTCATCTGTATTTGCTTTTATGTTTCTTGCAGCTTTTGCAGCAGCATACCTTAAATAACCACTAAGAGTTAAACCTACCTCAGCGGCAGCATTTTGGTATTTAGTTTTTTCTGCATTAGAAATTCTTAAGTGTACATTCTGTTCTTTGTTTAAACCTTTCATTTTTTAACTTTTATATAATTACCATATTTATTCTTTACTCTTTTGTGACCTCTACCATGATGTAATTCATTACTTAACCAATTCTGTAATTGTTTGTATAATCTTTTACTACTGTTTTTACTCATATTACAACAGATACTATGTATATAATAACAACATATACAAAGTGTTAACTAAGTACTATTAGTAAGTGTATTAATATATAACTGCTTTATCTTGTATGTTTAGTAATTAAACACACCTACCCCATAGCAGTAGCGACAGCAGTAGCTTACTGTATAGGGTGGGTTTTCTGCTTCACCTTTGTAGTGGTTTTAGCCTTAAACAGATAGCAACAACTAACTAACATACTATCATTTGTAGGTTTAGGGTAACCCCCTGCAGGTTAAAACTAGTTACCTGCCCCAGCACACATCCTACTTGCACCTGTGTTGCCCACTTTGCTATTTTGTAATGGGCTTATTAATGCATTACCCAAAAGTATTTAGCCAAAAAATAATGCACTTACACTAGTACAATAAGAAAAGTGTAAAAGTGTTAATCTTGAATGGTGTAGATGTTAACAATCTGCAACTTGAAATGAATTAACTTATTGATAAACAGTATGTGCTTAGTTGAAAAGTTTTTCCTTATATAGATTCTTGTGTAGTGAAATTAGGGACTGTAGTGCCCTTAACATTTAAATAGTATTAGTTATGGAAAAGAAATGGGGTAAAATTTTTAGATTGCAGAATATTAATTACAAATCATTCAAAATGAAAAAATATGTATTATTAATTGCAATCCTATTTGCATCTTGTGCAGAGCAAAAACAAGAACCAAAAACTGCAGGTTACTTTATTAACGATGAAGAGCAATCTTATATGATTGGTTCAGATGAAACCACAGAATTTATAAAAAAATGGGCTGATGCTCATAATGAAAGAGATATGGAATCACTTTTATCAATGGAAAAAGCTGATATTAAAATAGAGCTACCAGATGGAACAGTAATTAATGGTAAAGATGAACATTCTAAAGTCCTTGAATCATTTTTTGCTAATAATGTGACTTGGAAACCATATTGGATATTACCATACACTGCTGTTAAAGGTCAAAAAACGTGGGTAATTGCAGGGTTTCAATTAAAATCTAATGTAGATGGTGAAGAAAATGTAGTATTACATATGGGAGACATACAACTTGAAGATGGTCTGGTTAGTAGAATAATTGTCTATGAAAATCAAAGACCAAAGAAGGAATAACTAATAATTATTTCTAATAAGGATATGGTTAGAAGTTGATGTAATAGATACGGATAACTAAACCTTATAAAAAAACCTATAAGTATCGGGGTCATACTCTATACCTTAGAAGTAAAGATTGAGTTTTATGGAAAAAAATGTATTTGGGGAACCTCTGGTAATTTGTTGTAAAAGCCCTGTAACAGGATATTTCAGGGACGGTTTATGTAGAACCATATCACAAGACACAGGTACTCATACTGTATGTGCAGTCATGACGGATGAATTTCTGAAGTTTTCTGCTTCAATGGGTAATGACTTAATTACTCCGATGCCCTACTATCAGTTTCCTGGACTTAAAGCTGGTGATAAATGGTGCTTGTGTGTTAGTAGATGGATTCAAGCACATAAAGCAGGTAAAGCGCCTATGCTTATACTTGAGGCTACACATGAGAAAACTCTTGATTATACTGAGCTTAATACTCTTGTGAAATATGCTTTAAAATATGAATAATAATTCTACATGTCTTTAATAAGGAAGATAATTCCTTTAACACCAATGCCTCCAATCCAAATCTATCTTAAATTATGAAATCCGCAATACTGCCAGATAATCCTAGAATTAGCATTATGTAAAGTAGGTATAGTAAATAGCTGTTTTGCAATTACTTATGTTTTTTTTTAAAAATTAACCATTCTACAATACCTCTAAAACACCATATTTAGTTCTTTTAGCGTTATTTTTTATAATTATTTGGGGTTTTTAGTATCATTCTAATTATGGTATTCTTATTAGATATTTGTTATTACTGAAAATATTGTAAAGTAAATTTTACCATTAAACAACCTCTACAATGTGATAACACCTTAGCTGTTTCTATTACTTTTTGGGTCATTTTAGTTGTAATTTTCAATTCTAAAACTATTATAAAATACAAGGGAATTAGTAGATTTGAATAAAATTAAAAAGTATGAAAAAGCTACTATTTATTACTATAATATCAATGCTATTTAATTATTGTGAGAAAGAAGATGATAATAATAATGGATCCAATAATAGCCCATCTTATTATTCAAATAATAATTAAATAAACAATATGTTTGGGATATTTAAAAAGAAAACAGAATTAGAAAAGCTTCAAATAAAGTATGAAGCGCTGCTAAAAGAAGCATATGATTTATCCAAAACTGATAGAAGGAAGAGCGACCAAAAAACCTTTGAGGCGGATGTAGTATCTAAACAAATAGAAACTCTGAAGGAAAAAAACAGTGCTAACCCTAATTCAAACTTATAGAAGAGTTATGTTAAATCACATCAACCACAATTATAAACTTCTATAAAACACCTTTGTAAATATTTAACCCTGAATAGTATTCTGGTTGTTTGGATATATCCGTAAGTTCTGCTACTTCTTGTTGCCAACTCTTTCTTAAATGGTTACTATTATCCATTGAGTGTAATTCTCTATCTATATGCCTTACACATTCTATTTCTAATTCAGGATGTTGTTTTATATGTAGTAACAACTGAAAATATATTCTACTTATTTGGTAGTAATCAAGTACTGCTAAATGCTGTATATCTAACCTTGTATTATCTAACTTACTATAATGTTTTATAGATCCTTTTCTTGAAACATTTCCTATTAATGCACTTTGATCACTAACAGGTACCCTTAAAATTTCTGCAGTAGAGGTAAATGTGTGCCTTGTACTTTTAAAACTTTTATTAAACAATGTTTTTAACCTCCCTTGTAAAAAATCACTGTACAGATCCCATTTTCTTCTATTGGTTATACTATCCCACTTAAATAGTTTTAAATCATCTTCTGTATTAACATCATCTGATCTATTTATACTTATAACTTTCTTTAGTAGTTTTTGTATGGATAATGTTGGGTATGCATTTATTATTATTTCAAACTCTCTTGCTCTGGTTTTCTTTCTACTTAATTCAACTTTTATTGGTTCTGGGTATCTTTCATCTTGGTGGTGGTAATCTGTAAGTTCTGCATCAGGTTGTAATAACATACTTCTATCAAGTAATGTTACATCTATACCATCTAAACCTCTCAAACAAAAACTATACAACCAAAATAAATATGCTTCTAATTTCTTGTAGGTATTAATTCTTGATATACTTTCTAATATTGAAACTCTTTCTACAGGTTTCTTTAGTTTGGTTGCTTCTGTTTTATAATGTTCTTCAAAATATTTATCAGGGTACTTTTTAGAGTCATACTTTTTTAAAACTGTATTAATTCTTTTTAGGTAATCAGTTGCAGTATTCTTTTTTTGTTGTTTATATAGTGAATTACAAATTTCATCTTTGTGTGTAGTAAAGTGAATTAGTTTTGCAGGAACAAGATCATTGAAGTTATTTTCTAGTAATGCTTCATGTAGTTTTTTTATTATACCTCTTACTCTTGTAGGATCATACCCACCACCTTTCTTTTTTCTGTATTCTTCTTCAAAATAGTTTTCAAGTGTTTTATCCTTATCAGATACATACCAAAGGGGTATTCTTTTTAATGCTTCTTTATCTGTTATTTGATCTGTATTTAATAGATCTTTCATTTGTTGTACTCTTGCATCAAGTTTTAAAAACTTTTCTCTGTACTGTTGAAATTCTATTCTACTTTTTACCTCTCCCCTTTTCTTATCCCAAGATGATGCAGGTATAGTAAGATCACATTTTATTACCTTTTGTTTTTCAGTTCCATGTCTATACTTGCAGTAAACAGCAAGTTTATCACCCTTTTTAGTTCTTAACCAATAACTGAAAGTATGATATTTCACACAATAAAGATAAAAATTGTTACCATTTTGTTACCATCTTTTGTGTTTTATTTGTGTATTAAGAAAATGAGGGAAAACCTTTATTTATTGGAAAGTGTTGTTTTTATTGAGCCTAAAAGGTTTATTAGTGGAGCCAATGATGGGATTTGAACCCATGACCTCTTCCTTACCAAGGAAACGCTCTACCCCTGAGCTACATCGGCAAAAAAAAGAGCGAGAGACCGGGTTCGAACCGGCGACATTCAGCTTGGAAGGCTGACGCTCTACCAACTGAGCTACTCTCGCTTTTTATACTTTTGTGTTGGCACATCAGAAAGGCAAATATACTTTTTTTTGAAATACATTCACAAGTGTGGGGAGAGCAGGATTCGAACCTGCGAAGGTAAAACCAACAGATTTACAGTCTGTCCTCGTTGGCCGCTTGAGTATCTCCCCTATAAAACTTACGAAACTGCAATTTTCTAGAGCCGATGGAGGGACTCGAACCCACGACCTGCTGATTACAAATCAGCTGCTCTAGCCAGCTGAGCTACATCGGCTTTATTGATTTTATTGCAAAATCGTGTGCAAATTAAATGCTATTTTTTTTGCTTTCAAAATAAAAAATCAAAAAGGTGGATGGCTCAGTCTCTAATTTTTTCCTTATGTTTTTTTAAAACTCTTTTGGCTGCTTCTACTGCGGCAGAAATTGCTGCCTCAAAGCTCTTTGCTGTTTTCTTAACTATCATGTTTTCTCCTGGAACAACAAGTTTAAGTTCTACAAATTTATTCAACCTATCATCGTTTTTTTCAACTTTGGTAAATAATTGGGTGGTAATAATAGGATCAAAAAAATGGGCTAGTTTTTCAACACGCTTCTGAGCGTAGTCTATCAATTTTTGATCTGCAACATAGTTGATGGCTTGAAATTCGATGTTCATAATTTAGATATTTAGGATTTATTTTTTTCCTCTCGGGTGTGTTTTTTCATAAATCGATTGAATTTGAGACAAACTGCTATGTGTATATACTTGTGTGGAGGCAATGCTTGAATGCCCCAACAGTTCTTTTATAGAATTCAAGTCAGCTCCTCGATCGAGTAGGTGGGTAGCAAAGCTATGACGAATCATATGAGGGCTTTTCTTGAGTTTAGTTGATACTTTATTAAAGTAATCATTTACGGTCTTATATACAAAATATTCACTCAGTTTCTCTCCCTTTGCTGAAATCAGAAGAAATTCAGGATTAGTTAAAAGCGCTTTATTTTTCACTTCAATGTAGGTGTTCAAAAGGGCTTCCATCTCTGGCAGGATGGGAATTATTCTTTCCTTATTTCTTTTGCCCAACACTTTCAGCACGCTAGCTTTTTGGTCATAACTACTCTGCTTGAGATGAATCAATTCACTTCTTCGCATCCCTGTAAAATACAATAGGGCAATTAGGGTTCTTTGAAGGGTTCCAAGAAAATCTGGTGTAAAATTCTCTTCTTCTAAAACTTGTTTGATTTCGTCTTCTGAAAATGGCATTGCAATTTTTTTAGACGTCTTCAAGGGTTGATGTTTTTGCATAGGTGAACTCTCTATGTCACCAATGTGGAGCAGAAATTTATAATACGATCTTAATACTGAAAGTTTTCTGTTGACAGTCCTAGTGCTATTCCCTTTTTCTATGAGACATACAATCCAATTACGGATTTCTGGATAGATCGCTTTATTTAAATCTTTATGAGCAAAGGTTTCTTCTAAAAAAGCTTGGAATTCCTCTAAGTTCTTTTTGTATGCTTTTTGAGTGTGTATGGATCCTTTTTTCTCAAGGGCAATAAAATCTATAAACTTAAAAATCGACATAAAAAAAACTGTATTCCAAAGTTAAGAACTTATAAAATACAGCGACGTTAATTTTTTTCTAAATGACTGCCTTAACTGTTTTCAGCGTCTTTTAGCTTTTGAATATATTGGGCTTTCAATAATTTCTGACGTTCCTTGACAGAGGGTTTAGTAAACTGTTTGCGGGTTCTGAGTTGTCTCATAGCTCCAGTCTTATCAAATTTTCTCTTGAAACGCTTGAGCGCTCTGTCAATATTTTCTCCTTCTTTTATTGGTATAATCAACATAATTCTTTATCTCGTTTTTAGAGAGGGCAAATATAAGGATGTTATTGATAATTTCTAACTAATCTTTTAAAAGGTTTCTAGAAATCACTAATTTTTGAATTTCACTTGTCCCTTCACCTATCGTGCAAAGTTTTGCATCTCGGAAGAATTTTTCAACGGGAAAGTCTTTAACAAAACCATATCCCCCGTGAATTTGAACTGCCTTTCCAGAAACTTTCACTGCTGTTTCAGAAGCATATAATTTAGCCATAGCGCCAGCTTGAGTGACAGCCTCACCTCTATTTTTCATTTCTGAGGCTTTCAACGTGAGCAAGCTTGCGGCTTCAATTTCTGTTGCCATTTCAGCCAACTGAAAAGAGATTGCTTGGAAACTGCTTATGGGTTTACCAAATTGTTGACGTTCCTGTGAATATTGGAGAGCTGCTTTAAAGGCACCTCGTGCAACGCCTAATGAAAGGGCTGCAATGGAAATTCTACCTCCGTCTAATATTTTCATCGCTTGATAAAACCCATCACCAACAGCACCTAGCCTATTACTGTCTGGGATCACACATTGATCAAAAACCATTTCGGCTGTTTCTGAAGCACGCATTCCCAATTTATTTTCTTTTTTTCCTGATTTGAATCCTATGGTTCCTGCTTCAACAACAAATGCAGTCATGCCTCTATTGTCTCCCTTTTCACCATGACGAGCAATCACAACTGCCAAGTCTCCAGACTTTCCATGAGTAATGAAATTTTTGGTTCCATTTAGCACCCATTGATCTCCTTGTTTCTTTGCTGTAGTTTGCATATTCTTTGCATCTGAACCCGTATTATATTCTGTCAAACCCCAAGCGCCTATTGCTGATCCATCACATAGCTGAGGCAGCCAGCGCATACGTTGAGCTTCGTCACCAAAAAGATAAATATGATTGGTACATAAAGAATTGTGAGCAGCCAACGATAAACCGATAGAGGGGTCTATCTGAGAAATGGCATCTATCATTGCAACATATTCTAAATACCCCATCCCTGAACCTCCATAAACTTCTGGAATTAGCATTCCGGTGAAACCTAATTTACCCGCTTTTTCAAAAAGTTCTTTTGGAAAATATTGAACTTCGTCCCACTCCATAACATGATTTTTGATGTGCTGGACAGCAAAATCATGGGCTGCAGAGAAAACCATTTTTTCAGTTTCGGATTGCAAATTCGGAGATATATCAACCTCTAACATAGCTTATTTTTAATACAAATATAGTTTTATTCTCTCTATTTTATGAAGCGAATCATTTAAAACTTTCTTCAAATCATCTGTGGTTATGTTTCCTTCTGCAGTTCTAAAAGCAATTATTTTTTTTGCGTTTGCCCTATCAATGTAGGGGGTTTTTTGCAATTCATAAAAGGTAGCTGAATTGATATTTATTTTATCAATGACAGGGGGAGAAATAATCTTAAAATATTTTTTTATTGAAGAAACAACTGCAGAATCTAGACCATAGATTTCGTAGCATTGATCTAATAAAGTAAACCCTCCCAAGTAAGATCTATATTTTATCATTCGTTTGGAGAGTGTTGGGCCAATGCCATAAATTTTTTCAAAATCTTCTTCGTTTGCTTTGTTAAGGTCCATTTGAATTGCCTCAACTATTCTTTTAGTAGTTAGCTTTTGTCGATTAGGAACTTTAAAAAATGGTGCTAAAATTAATGCCATAGAGTCAGATATTTTAGTTATCTGTTGGAAATGATTTAAACTGGACACCTTCCCTCCTGCATCTCTGTAATGCTGAAATAAGTCAAAAGCTTCAGGAGGAATGCCCAAGGTATAAGATTGGTAATCTGATAAATAATTAAAGTTTATCGGCCATTTTTTGGTTTTCTTTCTTAAACTATGTTGTTGCATACTGTCCCATTTTTTTTGAATTGCATCTATTTTCTCCAACTCTAATTCGTTCTTAAACTCCGGTTGAAATTGATCACGAAAAAAAAAGACTAGCAGAATTAATAATATGACAATGAATAGTGACAATTGTTGAGGTCTTGACAAAAAAAAGGGGCTGCGATAAAACGACATTAGGTCACTTTTCCTTGAGGTTTTTTATGGCATTAAGATATTCATTCAATGCTAATTTTACTTTTGGGAATAGAAAAAGCAATCCAATCATATTGGGGAAAACTAAAGCCAAAATCATGGCATCCGAAAATTTAATTACTGCATCTAAGGTTGCCGCAGAACCAATAACTACAAAAAGTAAAAACAAGATTTTGTAAATCAAATCTGCCGTTTTACCTTTTCCAAAAAGAAATTTCCAAGATTGCAAACCATAGTATGACCATGAAATCATGGTTGAAAAGGCAAACAGAACTATGGCCAATGTGAGAACGTAAGAAAAACCTGGTAGTACAGAATCAAATGCCATAGAAGTAAGATCTACGCCCCCTATGCTTTGATTGTTGGCATTAAGAATGACATTACTTCCATCCCCTCCGTAGGTAAAAATACTTTGCACATTGCTTCCATCAATATTAAAAAAGATAATGACTAAAGCAGTCATGGTACAAATTAGTACAGTATCAATAAAAGGTTCTAATAAAGCCACAACTCCTTCTGAAGCGGAATACCGTGTTTTCACAGCAGCATGAGCAATAGCCGCAGAGCCAGCACCAGCTTCATTAGAAAAGGCGGCACGCTGAAAGCCCACTATCAAAACACCCATAACACCGCCAATACCAGCCATAGGAGTAAACGCGCCTTTCAAAATTAGTCCTATGGCTTCATCTATGTAGCTGAAATTTGAGAAAATGATAACTAAAGAAGCGAAAACATAAATGCCTGCCATAAAGGGTACAATTTTTTCTGTTATACTGGCAATTCTTTTGATGCCACCAATAATAACTACACCCACTAAAGCGGCTAAACACAGCCCAATAAGAAACCCTACAGCGCCTCCCTGTAAACCAAAGAGAGTTGAAATTTGAACTGCCGCTTGGTTTGATTGAAAGGCATTGCCACCACCAAAAGAGGCACCAACACACAAAATAGCAAAAACATAACCGAGGATGATTCCCAATTTGCTATATCCAATTTCTTTTAGTCCTTTGGATAAATAATACATTGGACCACCATAAACTATCCCATTTTCGTCAACATCTCTGTAGGCTACTCCTAAAGTACATTCAACAAATTTGGTTGCCATTCCTATCAAGCCACAAACTATCATCCAGAATGTAGCTCCTGGCCCCCCTAAGGCAATAGCTACTGCGACGCCTGCTATATTGCCAAGACCTACAGTGCCTGAAACGGCAGTGGCTAAAGCTTGAAAATGGCTAACTTCTCCTGTTTGACTTTCATCTTTTAGAGTTCCTATGACGTCACCTGCCACGCTCAAATCAGGATTACCAGATTCATGGTGGTCTACACTGTCGTATTTTCCACGAACAGTTTGTATGGCTGTGATAAACTGGGTAATACTGGGAAATTTAAAATAAAGGGTGAAAAAGGAGGCTCCAATTACCAGCAATATTAAGACTAGTGGAACATTATAACTCCCAATTGGCACGGGGGTTAAAACTAAATTTTCCCATGCAGTAGCAATGGGCATAAATGCATCGTTGATTTGTTCATCGAGTCCAACTTCTTGAGCCGCTAGGAGGTTTGGAAATAAAAGGGGAAAGAGCAAAAATTTTAATCCACTGAAGGGTTTAGCCATTTTGAGGGTTTCTTTAATGAATGACAATATCATTAAAAATAGGGGTAAAAAAAAATTAATCTTTAAAAACTATAAATCGAAGACAGAACTTCTTTTGGTGTGAATCATGTCTCTCATTTTTAGCCAAAAACCTAAAATCAAATAAAGTATGAACCCTCCTACTAGCGTTGTAAAAGAAGCATAAATAAAAAATAATCTCACATTTTTTACTTTCATGCCAAGGAGTTCTGCCAATCTCGTTGAGACAGCAAAACCATTACGTTCAAAAAAAAGGCGGATCCCTTTAAATTTTTTCATTTGTCAAAGTTAGGAATCCTTTTGCATAATATGAAAGCCTATTGAGCAACGCAAACACTTTTGTAAATTGCAATATGTTTTTTTGAGGTGCAACAAACTTTGAGAGTCAAAAACAGTTTGAATGTCTAAATTTAACATTTTAAAGCTTTGCATCGTACTATTTTGTTCTGCTTTGATTTCATTAGCCCATTCAACTAGACGCATCTCATGAGCCTTCCCTTGATATTTAAAGTACGCAAACCGTAGAGGAATAACCACATTGATCAGTAGTAATTCTCGAAAAGAATGGCTTGAGGTTTTTACTACTTCTTTACTTTTTACATGAAAAGTATAATGTGTATTCCAAAAAGTGGAGGTAGAACATTTCAAATATTGACTAGCTTCTTTGGGTGATTCTGACTCCATAAACTTTTTAAAGAGTCTCTTTTGATGATGATACAATTGTGCTAATTGTGCAATTCTTACTGTAGGAAAGTTAGCCGGTCTTAATCGTCCAAAGGTAGGGGGATGTGTAATTCTTTTTTTTAACTTAAATTTTAGCTTCAAAAATTCATATTCTTTTTTAAGTTGTAAATGATATCCTTCTTTATCTTCTTCCAATAGCCCTAGTTGACCAAAGAATAGGGCTTCCAAGAGAAAAACATCATGTTGACATTTTTGGATCACATAAAATGGAATACTTTGAGCCATTTCTAAAAAAGTAATGCCATTTTTATTTAAACCAAATCCTTTTGCCAAAAGCTGGAAAAGAACAGCGTCCCAATTATTGGTGGTTTGTTTTAAAAGAGCTTGGATTTGAGTTGTTTTCCCTTCTAGTCGTTCTACATATAATCTCTCTTTCCAAAAAATCCATTTGTTTTTTTCAAAACGATGCAATGACTTTTCACAGGGAATAAATTTTTTATTTTTTGAGAATTGAGATTGATAACGGCTTAGTAATTGTTGGTCGACATAATGCGACAAACATAACGTGGGTAAAGCCTTTCCTCCTGAAAGACAAACATCAATATCATCATTCCACACAACATGCAATATAACCGCATCATATTTTGGATCATTATGATGAGCGTGTTGATACCAAGATGATGCATTGACATGCAGCTCTAAGGGCCTATCCAAAATAGTTCATCCATTTGGATTTTAGCGTTTGAAAAATCTGGGCCAACCCCTTCATTTAAAAATCCAGGAGAGAGGACTTGTAAAGCTAACCCTGTTGTTGTTTTTAAATTGTTGGGACTAAATTTTTGATAACGCCATATGAAATGTAGTAGGTCTTCTTTCACAGTATTTAATTTGGGGTGCTATTTTATTTTTTTGGGGTGGGGACAATAGCTATTCAGTAGGGCCCTGCCACTCCAATATCCCCCCTAATAGATTGTATACATTCTTAAAACCAGATTGATCTAAAAGTATACAAGCTTTAGCACTTCTTGCTCCCGATCGGCAATACACAAAATAGTGTGTTTCTGGGTTTAACTTTGAGAGTCCATCCATAAACTGTTGGGGTTGTTGGATATCTAAAACTTGGGCCCCTGGAATATGGGCAGCATCAAATTCTTCTTGTGTTCTAACATCTAAAACCACTGGGGCATTAGTATTTGCTTTTGAGGCAATCCACTCTTTTTGAGTTAAGTCCATTAAATTTGTTTTTTTCAAATATACGAATCCTGTCAAATTAAATATTTAAAAAATAGTGATAGAAAAAGAAAATTTAAACTACATTTGTACAGACAATTATTGTAATAACAACATAATTGGAGTTAAAAAAATTGATCATACAATTATTAAAAACTGGTGCCTCAATTTCTGACAAACTCAACAAAACAATAAAGAAAGAGGGGGTCAGTCTGCCCCAGTTCAATGTGCTGAGGATATTGAAGGGACATAAGGAGGGCAATGCAAACCTTTTTATGGTGCAACAAAGAATGGTCAATAGAATGAGTAATACAACAAGACTGATCGACAAACTGATAGAAAAGGATTTAGTTAAAAGAGAAGTTTGTCTCGATAACAGAAGAAAAATTGAACTATCAATTACTCAAAAAGGATTAGACTTGTTAGTTAGATTAGATCCTCTTATTTCTAATGAGGAAGAAAAATTAACTCAGTCGTTAACTATTAATGAGAAAAAACAGTTATTAGGGCTGTTAGAAAAAATAAATGTGAATCATGAAAAAAGTTGATTTATGATTATAAAAAATTGGTTCACATAAATTAATTATTGTTCGGGGATAGGGGAAATCTTAATTTATACTATATTTGATTTAATGAACCGAACAATAATTTTTTTAACAATATGGTGGAACGGGTTGCAAAAAACCAATTCGTGAAACCAAGACTTATAGAATAGAACGTAAAAAGGCTTGTCATCACGACAAGCCTTTTTTAATTTTACACCAATGAAATATTTACTCCGATCCTCTTTTAAAAAAATTTTAGCTGATACGCTTACACCAGTTAGTGTCTATTTAAGTTTGAGAGATCAGTTTCCACATAGCTTGCTTTTAGAAAGCAGCGACTATCATGCAAACCAAAACGATTTTTCCTATATATGCTCCAATCCTATTGCTTCTATTGCACTAAAAGATGGGGTTTTGACCACACTACTTCCAGATGGTAAAATAGAAAAAGTAGAAGGTCTTGATGCAGTTGATCTTCCAGAAAAAATTCATGCCTTTTCCCAACAATTTGAAAGTGAAGAATTTTCGTTCAACTTTATAAGTAATGGTATTTTTGGCTATGTGGCTCATGAAGCCATTGAACATTTTGATACTATTAAATTAGACTCTAAAAAGCAGGGTGTTGCTATTCCAGATATTTATTATGCTGTTTATCAGAATATTGTTGCCATTAGTTTATTCAACCATGAGGCCTATATTTTTTCTCATGTCTATGATGGGAAACACAATTTAGAAACAATTGAAAAATTAATAACAACAAAAAAGAGCTCCTTTTTTCCCTTCAAAACAAAAGGAGATAAAAAATCAAACCTCAGCGATGAACAATTTATAGATTTTGTTAAAAAAGGAAAAGAACATTGTTATAGAGGAGATGTTTTTCAGTTGGTGCTATCACGTCGATTCTCACAACATTTTGAGGGGGATGAATTTAATGTATACAGAACATTACGTTCCATCAATCCCTCTCCTTATCTATTTTTCTTTGATTATGGAGATTTCAAAATTTTTGGAAGCTCTCCAGAAGCACAACTGATTGTACAAGACGGTAGAGCTGAAATACATCCTATTGCTGGCACTTTCAAACGCACTGGAGATGATGCAAGAGACACGAGCTCTGCTGAAGCCCTAGCTAAAGACCCTAAAGAAAATAGTGAACATGTGATGCTAGTCGATTTAGCGCGTAATGATTTGAGTAGAAATGGATCAGAAGTTGTGGTTGAAAAAAATCGTGAAATTCAATTCTATTCACATGTCATACACCTCGTTTCAAAAGTCGTAGGTAAAATGAAGCCAAAAGCTAAAACCTTTCGAGTTGTTGCAGACACATTTCCTGCTGGAACGCTTAGTGGAGCACCAAAACATAAAGCTTTACAACTTATCGATCAATATGAAAACATCAAACGCAATTTTTATGGGGGCGCATTAGGCTATATGGATTTCAGAGGGAATTTTAATCATGCCATTATCATTCGGTCTTTTTTATCCATCAACCAACAGTTACATTATCAAGCAGGGGCTGGAATTGTAGCTGATTCTGTGCCAGAAAATGAATTACAAGAAGTGTATAATAAATTAGGGGCCCTTGATAAAGCCCTAAGTCAAGCAGAAGATATCCAATGAAAAAAGTATTTGTAATCGATAATTATGATTCTTTCACCTATAACCTAGTTCATTATTTAGAAGAAATGGGTTGTGAAGTGACTGTCAAACGAAACGATCAATTTGAGCTAGAAGAGTTAGAAGCCTATCCTATGATTTTATTATCTCCAGGGCCAGGTATTCCAGATGAGTCCGGTCTTTTAAAGGCTGCCATCGAACACTATGCTCCCACAAAAAAAATATTAGGTGTTTGTTTGGGACAGCAAGCCATTGCAGAAGTTTTTGGGGGCACTCTTGTCAATCTTAACAAAGTTTATCATGGCATTGATACCCCTGTAGAGATTGTTGAAGATGATCTTCTTTTTATGGGACTACCCAAAACGCTAGCTGTGGGTCGTTATCATTCATGGGTTGTCAAAACCCCTCTGCCAGATACTTTAGAAGCCACTTCTTTTGATGAAGAAGGTCAACTCATGTCTTTGCGCCACAGAACCTATGACGTTAGAGCAGTTCAATTTCACCCTGAATCAATTTTGACTCCTCAAGGAAAGAAAATTTTAGAAAACTGGATTAATAGCTAAATATGAAAACCATTCTCAATCGCTTGACCAACCATGAGAAACTTTCTAAAGAGGAAGCAAGACAAATGATAATTAAAATTGCTGAAGGAAAATTTAATCCAAATCAAATTGCAGCTTTTTTAACGGTTTACATGATGCGTAATATTAGTCTTGAAGAACTAGAAGGCTTTAGAACTGCACTTTTAGAATTGTGTGTAACAATAAATCTAGAAAATTGTGAAACCATTGATCTATGTGGAACTGGGGGTGATGGAAAAGACACTTTTAATATCTCTACTTTAGCTGCATTTGTAACTGCCGGCGCAGGTATAAAAGTTTCTAAACATGGAAATTATGGTGTCTCTTCAGGCTGTGGTTCTAGTAATGTCTTAGAAGAACTGGGTATTAAGTTTTCAAATGACCAAGATTTTTTAAATAGAGCTGTTGACCAGGCAGGTATTTGTATTTTACATGCTCCCTTATTTCATCCAGCGATGAAAAACGTAGCACCCGTCCGCAAGGCATTGGGGGTAAAAACTTTTTTCAACATGTTGGGCCCTTTGGTGAACCCCGCCTTTCCTAAGAACCAATTGACAGGCGTTTTTAATTTAGAATTGGCAAGGCTTTATCATTATCTTTTTCAGAAAACAGAACAGAATTTTACTATTCTTTATGGTCTTGACGGTTATGATGAGATTTCTCTCACGGGCCCTGCAAAAGCATATAGCAATACAGGCGAACGTATTATTTCACCACAAGATTTTGGCGTGCAGCGCCTTGAGGCAAGTCAAATCAGTGGGGGCAGTGAAGTCGCTTCTTCTGCAGCTATCTTTATGAATGTTTTAAAAAATAGTGGCACAGAAGCACAGCACAATGTTGTTTGTGCAAATGCTGCAATGGCAATTGCCATTTCAAAAAACCTTTCGCCAGTTGAAGGATTTGAAAAGGCTAAAGATTCGTTAGCCTCAGGAAATGCTCTAGCGGCCTTTAAAGCATTAAAAAAACTAAGCGAAAAATGACGATTCTAGAGAAAATTATTGCGCACAAAAAAAAGGAACTGAGTTGGAGAAAATCAAGTTTTCCAATGCCTTTTTGGGAGAAAACACCACTGTTTGAAGTCTCTACCAATTCGCTTTCTGAACAAATCATCAATAGTTCTTCAGGTATTATTGCTGAACATAAAAGACGTTCTCCTTCCAAACCAAACATTAACGATAAAATCTCTATAGACGAGGTAGTTAAAGGATATGAACAAGCAGGCGTTTGTGGAATGTCTATTTTAACTGATACTCAATTTTTTGGAGGATCTCTAGAAGATTTAGTCGCCGCCAGAACGCTCTGCAACAAACCCTTATTGAGAAAAGATTTTATTGTAGACGAATATCAACTCATTGAAGCCAAAGCACACGGTGCCGATGTCATTTTACTCATTGCTGCAGCACTACCTAGAAAGGATATTTTAAGTCTTTCAACCTCAGCAAAAAACTTAGGTTTAGAAGTACTTTTAGAGGTACACAATGAAGAAGAGTTAGAAAGAGGGTTGATGCCAACAATTGACCTTCTAGGGGTAAATAACCGCAACCTTAAAACATTTGAAGTGAGTATTCACATCAGCTTAGAGCTAGCAGCAAAAATTCCTGATGATTTTGTTAAAGTCTCAGAAAGTGGAATTAGCAGTGTTGCCGCTATTCAGGAATTAAAAAAAGTGGGATACAGTGGATTTTTAATTGGTGAAAATTTTATGAAAACCACAAACCCAGGTCAAGCTGCTACTGAATTTATTAACGCTATAGAAGGATGAAGCTTAAAGTCTGTGGCATGCGTGAAGATAAAAACTGTGCAGCAATTGTAGCACTTGAACCTGATTATCTCGGTTTTATTTTTTATGCGCCCTCACCCCGCTATGTTGAAAATAAAACACCAACTATTCCAAAAACAATAAAAAAAACTGGGGTTTTTGTGAATGCTTCAATAGATTATGTGAAAAGCTGTATCAAAGACCATCAACTCGATGCTGTTCAATTACATGGAGATGAAACAGTGGCCTACTGCAATTACATTACCAATTTAGGAGTAGAAATAATAAAGGCTTTTGGAGTTGGAAAACATTTTAATTTTGAAACTTTACAGGATTATCTTACTTGTTGTGACTACTTTTTATTTGATACTCAAACGGAATCAAAAGGAGGCTCAGGAAAAAAATTTGACTGGTCTGTTTTGCAAAATTATCCTTACAAAAAGCCCTTTTTCCTTAGTGGAGGTATAGGCCCTGAGGATACGCAAGCGCTAGCTACATTAAAAAAAACTGACTTACCCCTTTATGCTTTGGATGTAAATAGTAAATTTGAAACCGCTCCAGCACTCAAAAACAGCAGTGCAATAGGGGCCTTTAAACTAAAGATAAATGACTTATAATGTAGATGAAAAAGGATATTATGGAGATTTTGGGGGTGCATTTATTCCTGAAATGCTCTATCCTAATGTTGAAGAACTACGTCAAAAATATTTGACAATCACTTCGCAAGATGAATTCCAAAAAGAATATGATCAATTATTGCGAGATTATGTAGGGAGGCCCACGCCACTATATTTTGCTCAACGTCTCTCAGAAAAATACAACACTAAAATTTACCTTAAAAGGGAAGATTTGTGCCACACTGGAGCACATAAAGTCAATAATACCATTGGGCAAATTTTACTCGCAAAAAGATTAGGTAAAAATCGTATCATCGCTGAGACAGGTGCTGGCCAGCATGGTGTTGCTACTGCAACCGTTTGTGCCTTAATGGGCATTGAATGTGTAGTATACATGGGTGCTTTAGATATTAAACGCCAAGCACCAAACGTGGCTCGCATGAAAATGCTAGGTGCCCAAGTGCGCCCCGCACAATCGGGGAGCAAGACCCTTAAAGATGCAACAAATGAGGCCATTAGAGATTGGATTAACAATCCTGTAGACACACATTATATCATTGGCTCTGTGGTGGGACCTCATCCCTATCCCGACATGGTCGCCCGTTTTCAATCTGTGATAAGTGAAGAAACTAAAGCGCAATTAATAGAAATCGAAGGTCGCGATTATCCAGATCATCTCATCGCCTGTGTTGGAGGAGGAAGTAATGCCGCTGGGTTATACTATCATTACTTAGACGACTTAAGAGTAAACATCATTGCCGTTGAAGCAGCTGGAAAAGGGATTGATAGTGGACAAAGCGCTGCCACATCTGCTTTAGGGAGAGAAGGGATTATTCACGGCAGCAAAACTCTTTTAATGCAAACTGATGACGGGCAAATTACTGAACCCTATTCAATCTCAGCTGGTCTTGATTATCCAGGGGTTGGTCCTATGCATGCGCATCTCTTTCGTTCTAAAAGAGCAGAGTTTATTTCTATTCCTGATCAAGAAGCAATGGATTGGGGACTCACTCTTTCTCAAATGGAAGGGATCATCCCTGCGATAGAAACTGCTCATGCTTTTGCCGTTTTAGACGCTCGCAAATTCGGTCCAGATGAAATTATTGTATTCAATTGTTCAGGCAGAGGAGACAAAGACTTAGAAACCTACATAGACTATTTTAAGTTATAAATGAATAGAATTGAACTTGCTTTTAAGCAAAATAAGAAATTACTTTCCATCTATTTTTCTGCGGGTCACCCCTCTTTAGAGGACACTGTTCCCATTTTAAAAAATCTTCAAGCTGCAGGTGTAGATATGATCGAAATTGGCTTGCCCTTTTCTGATCCTCTAGCAGATGGGCCAACCATTCAAGAAAGTTCTACACAAGCACTAAAAAATGGCATGACCACTGATAAACTTTTTCAACAATTAGAAGACATACGAGAAGAGATTCACCTGCCTTTGATTATTATGGGCTATTTCAATCCTATGATGCAATATGGCGTTGAACACTTTTGTCAACGTTGCCAAGAAGTAGGTATTGATGGTCTTATCATTCCTGACTTGCCTGTAAATGTGTATCATGAACACTATCAAAAATTGTTTAATCAGTATGGCTTATTAAACATGTTTTTAATAACTCCCCAAACCCCTGACGAAAGAATTCATTATATCGATAAGGTTTCTAGCGGATTTATATATATGGTTAGTAGTGCAAGTGTGACTGGTGCACAAAATAGTTTTGGCGACACTCAAACTGAATATTTTGAACGTATTTCGGCGATGCAATTAGAAACCCCAACCATTGTAGGTTTTGGTATAAGTAATGCAGAAACTTTTCAAGCGTCTACTCTTCATGCACAAGGGGCCATCATCGGCTCTGCATTTATTAAGTTTTTAGAGCAAGAAGGCGTAGATCAAATTGATAAATTTATTTCTTCCATTAGGAGCAAATAAATCTTTAGTAATAGGAGTCACTCCTATGCTGTTAAAAAATTAACTGACTCGCAAAAATTTTTACAAGTAGTTAAGTTATTGCTCCCAAGCGAGAAACCCCCCTTTCAGATCAATTATTTGTTTAAACCCGAGAGAATCTAGAATTTTAGCAGCTTTATAGCTTCGATTACCTGACCTACAGTAAACCAATAAAGGCTCTTTTTTATCAAAAATATTTAGTTTTTGGATAAAATTATTTTGATAGTAGTTGAAATTTTCAGCGCCTTCAATATGACCTTGTTTGAATTCATCGGGAGTTCTAACATCAAGCAAGTTGTAGCCCTTTTGTATATACGTTGAAAAAACTTCACGATCAACAACAGAAATAGTTTGTTGCTGGGAAAAATTCAGAAAAAAAAGAAGTATAAAATACCGCATACTGTTTTTTGTTTCAATTGGAAAGATAAGAAAAGAGTTCCACAAATAACAACCAAAAAAGAGGAAGAGCTTCTACCCAAAAGGAAGAATAATAAAAAGTCCTTGTTCTACTACTGTTCCATAAAAATATAAATAATAGAAGCTGTGTAAGAATGGTTGTACATTTTAATATCCAAGAAACATGAGGGAAAAGAACCAATAATAGGGTAGCCGCTATAAGCATTCCATAGCCTCTTTTTTTTGTAGCTTGAATTCCAACTTGTTGGGGCCATGTTTGTAAACTTTGGTCATCTTTATTCATATCTCTAATCTCAAAGGGAAGAGTAGCTACAATGACATAAATTCCAATTTGGAAACCCCAAAAAAGTAAGCCAATTATATTTGGTTTATTGTCTTCTAGATAGGGCAACCCAACAGTAATCATGACCCAGCAAAGAGCAACCCAATAAAGTTTCATTCCTTGTTGATTTCTTAGGGTGGTTTGTTGAAAAGGAAAAGTGCGACCATACAATAACACTAAAAAGCTAGTTGCTAGGGCAAGTAGTTGTTGTTTACTATTTAAGCGGAAAAAGGTAATCACTAGGGCTACTATAGCGAGTCCGTTTAAAAAAAGAAAAGAAAAGCTAAAAATTATTTGAGATAACTTATCTTGATGGATAGTAGTGAACTTAACGACATTATACCCTAGGAGAGTAGATGAAAAAATAAATATTAACAATGTGAAGGGAAGTTTTACCTGAAGAAAATGGGCACTTACTAAACCGAGTGCAACAACTGCTAAGGCCACATGAATACTATATTTTATATAGATTTTGATAAAATTTTTCAGGAATATTTTTTCCCACATTTTTGCCCCATTACGAGAGGTCAAGATACAATTCTTAAAAAATAATTGAACCAACGCCCTTGCTTTGGGTAAAAACCTATTTCAGCATCATTTAATTTTGTAAAAAAGTAAACTCTATATGCAAACTGACGCCTTTGAAAATCGCCACATTGGCCCCAACAAGCAAGAGCAAAAAAAAATATTAAAAACCATTGGGGTAGACTCTATGTCTCATCTTCTTGAGCTTACATTACCACCTTCTATTCGTTTACCTCATCCCCTTAATCTTCCTAAGGGAATTAGTGAACATGCTTTTGCTCAAGAAATGCAAATGCTAAGTGAAAAAAATGAGTTATACGACACCTATATTGGATTAGGGTATAACCCAACTATTACCCCTGCAGTAATACAACGTAATATTTTTGAAAACCCAGGATGGTACACTGCTTATACCCCTTATCAAGCTGAAATTGCACAAGGGCGTTTAGAAGCATTATTTAATTTTCAAAGTATGGTGAGTGATTTGACTGGAATGCCATTAGCAAATGCTTCTTTACTAGATGAGGGCACCGCAGCAGCAGAAGCTATGACCTTGCTTTGGAATAGCCGTTCAAGAAATCAAGTTAAATCTAACGTTGACCGTTTTTTTGTTGATGAAAATATTTTACCTCAAACAATGGCTGTACTCCAAACTCGAGCAAAACCTTTAGGTATATTATTAAAAGTGGGTAATCCACACCAACCACCTTATGATAGTCATTATTTTGGGGCCATTTTTCAGTATCCCGGTAAAAAAGGCTCCATTCCTCCACTGCCCGATTTTATTGCTTCAGCTAAGCAACAGGAAATTGCCACTGTAGTGGCTGCTGATTTATTAAGTCTCACTTTACTCGAGGCTCCAGGAAGATATGGTGCTGATGTTGTGGTGGGTACTACCCAACGGTTTGGTATTCCTCTAGGTTATGGAGGTCCTCACGCCGCTTTTTTTGCAACTAAATCAAAATATAAAAGACAAGTTCCTGGTCGAATTATTGGTCAGACCAAAGACCTTGATGGAAAAATTGGTTTACGGATGGCCTTGCAAACACGTGAACAACACATCAAAAGAGATCGTGCTACCTCAAATATTTGTACTGCACAGGTATTGCTTGCTGTTATGGCTGGAATGTATGCTGTTTATCACGGCCCAAAAGGGTTGAAAAGTATAGCCAAACGGATTCATCGTAATGCACAAAAGCTTTCTCAACAATTACAGGCTCTTGGCTTTCCTCAAGAAAATGATTATTTTTTTGATACCCTATGCGTTAAAGTTAAGGGGAGTGCATTGAGGCCCATTGCTGAGAAACATAAAATAAATTTTTGTTATATAGATGAAGATACTATCGGTATTGCTTTAAATGAGACGACCGATGAGATTCAGCTTCAAAAAATAGTTGCGGTTTTTGAAATGTTCAGTTCTCATGAATTAGGAGTATCTCAGCTTGAGTCACCTCAAATCAATGCTTTGCCCCCAACTCAAATGCGTACTTCCTCTTTTTTGACTCATGAGGTTTTTAATTCTTATCAATCAGAAACGGCCCTAATGCGCTATATCAAATCACTTGAACAAAAAGATTTGTCATTAAATTTTTCGATGATTCCCTTAGGTTCTTGTACCATGAAACTCAATGCCGCAGCTACCCTGCTACCTTTGAGTCATCCCCGATGGAATCAATTGCATCCATTCGTTCCTCAAGAGCAAGCCAAAGGCTACCAAGAAGTATTGAATAAATTGTGTGAACAATTAAATGTCATTACAGGTTTTGCAGCAACCTCACTCCAGCCTAATTCAGGTGCGCAAGGAGAATATGCTGGCCTCATGGTCATTAAGGCTTATCATGAGGCGAATCAGGAGGGACACAGAAATATATGTTTAATACCAGCTTCTGCACACGGCACAAATCCAGCTTCAGCTGTAATGGCTGGAATGGAAGTTGTAGTGGTTCAAACAGACAAGCATGGAAATATTGACTGGAAAGATCTTCAAGATAAAGCAAAAGAACACCAAGAGCAACTGGCTGCTTTGATGATTACCTACCCCTCCACCCATGGAGTATTCGAATCTAAAATTCAAGACATAACTTCGGTTATTCATCGTTACGGAGGGCAAGTTTATATGGATGGTGCAAATATGAATGCACAAGTGGGCTTGACGAGTCCTGCACAAATTGGTGCAGATGTATGTCATTTAAATCTCCACAAAACCTTCGCTATCCCTCATGGAGGTGGTGGCCCCGGTGTAGGACCTATTTGTGTTGCAGCACATTTGGCTCCTTTTTTACCAAGGCATCCATTGGCAAATACTGGAGGAAATATGGCCAATGACACCATTGCTGCAGCCCCATTTGGTTCTGCATTAGTATGTTTGATATCATATGGCTATATACGAATGCTTGGTGGCAAAGGGCTTCAACGAGCATCATCAATTGCCATTCTCAATGCTAATTATATTCAAAAACGTCTTGAAGGCGCCTATGAAATTCTCTATAAAGGAGAACAAGGAAGAGCAGCACACGAATTGATTATTGATTGTAGACCATTTAAAACTCAAAATATCGAAGTAGTCGATATTGCTAAGCGCCTCATAGACTATGGCTTTCATGCACCAACAGTATCCTTTCCAGTGGCAGGCACTATGATGATTGAACCCACAGAAAGCGAAAGCTTAGAAGCCATTGATCAATTTTGTGACGCTATGATTTCAATTCGAATGGAAATTGCTTCTGACGATCAATCTGAACAACAGCTACTTCAAAATGCACCTCACACCTTAGAGCAAATTACACAAGATAGTTGGCCTTATTCTTATTCTCGTCAAAAAGCTGCTTTTCCATTAGATTTTGTTAAGGATTATAAATTTTGGCCAAGCATAAGAAGACTAGATGAAGCCTATGGGGATCGTAATTTGATCTGTAGTTGTACCCCTATTGAGGAGTATGTAAAAAATTAATTATTAAGTAGTTATATGCTTTGTTTTACACTGACCTTGCTATAATTTTTTCTTTGAACTTCGTTGGCTTTTTTTTCTGTGCGTCAAAATGGAAGGGTATATAAATACTTTTACCAATGTTATGCAGATTAAAATAACAGGAACTGGAAGTGCCCACCCCTCACAAGAACAAAGCAACGAGGCTTTTTTAGAACACAATTTTTATGATCTTACTGGGAGTCCCATTGCAACTAGCAATGAAGAAATTATTTCTAAATTCAAAGCAATTACTGGAATTGAAAAGAGACGCTATATTTCTTCAGAAAAATCGTCTGCTGATATTGCTGTTGAGGCTGGACAAAAAGCCTTGGAAGATGCGCAAATTAATCCTGAATCTCTTGATTATATAATTGTAGCCCACAATGTTGGTGACATTGCTTCTGATAGTCATCAAGTGAATACACTCCCTTGCGTTGCTGCAAAAGTCAAAGCAGGGCTAGAAATTGTAAATCCCAATTGCGTGGCTTACGACTTGATTTTTGGATGCCCAGGGTGGATCGAAGGGCTAATCCAAGCACAAGCCTTCCTAAAAGCAGGTATGGCAAAAAAATGTTTAGTGATCGGGACTGAAACCCTCTCCAGAGTTCTTGACCCCAATGATAGAGATTCTATGATATATGCTGATGGTGCTGGTGCTGCTGTTGTTGAACAAAGTTCAGCATCGGGAGGCATATTAGGTCATAAAACAGTCACCTATACTCATCAGGGTGAAAGCGACTATATCTACTATGGCACTTCAAATAAGGCGGGCGGAAAAACACAATATATAAAAATGTTTGGGCGAAAAGTTTATGAATTTGCATTGAGTCATGTTCCTGATGCCATTGCTCAAACCCTAAAAGAAGCCTCTATTTCAATCGCTGACGTGAAGAAGATTTTTATTCACCAAGCCAATGAAAAAATGGATGAAGCAATTGTAAAACGTCTTTATCGCATTTTTAAAGAAAAAATGCCAAATGATGTTTTACCTATGAACATTGCTACTTATGGCAATAGCTCTGTTGCCACTGTGCCCACACTTTTTGATTTAGTTCGAAAAGAAAACTATATGGGACATCAAGTTTCTTCTGGTGATATTGTCGTTTTTGCATCAGTTGGTGCGGGTATGAATATTAATGCTGTTGTCTATCAAATTTAATTTGATAGTTCACTTTTCTCCTTCTTTTTATGACTTAGAAAATGACTACCTTTGAGGGTAAATGAATTTAATTTTACCCATAGGTCGCTATTTTATAATGCTCCAAAAGGTTTTTGGAAAATTCACCAAATGGGCTGTTTTGAAAGATCTTATTTTAAAAGACATTGAAAGTTTGATCATCAGTTCTTTAGGCATTGTCTCTTTCATTTCTTTTTTTGTGGGGGGAGTGGTTTCAATCCAAACAGCTTTAAATTTAGAAAATCCTTTACTTCCCAAAAATCTAATTGGTTTTGCCACTCGGCAATCTGTCATCTTAGAGTTTGCTCCTACATTCATTTCAGTGATTGTAGCAGGAAAAGTGGGCTCTTTCATAACCTCTAGTATTGGTACTATGCGAGTTACAGAACAGATTGACGCGCTAGAAGTAATGGGAATAAACACTTATAATTATCTGATTTTTCCAAAAATTGTGGCATTAAGCCTATACCCTTTTGTGATTACGATATCCATGGCCTTAGGAATAGTTGGTGGTTATGTGGCTTGTGTTTATGGTGGATTTTCCTCAAGCAATGACTATATCGAAGGCATTCAGTTAGATTTTATTCCCTTTCATGTAGGATATGCTTATATCAAAACTGTGGTTTTCTCTTTTGCACTATCAACCATTCCATCGTATCATGGCTATTTTATGCAGGGCGGTGCATTAGATGTTGGAAAAGCAAGTACGGTTTCTTTTGTCTGGACAAGCGTCACTATTATTATATTAAACTATTTGATCACCCAACTTCTTTTAACCTAAATGATTGTAATAGATAACATTTTTAAATCATTCGATGACCTCACAGTTTTAAATGGTATTTCAACTCAATTTGAAAAGGGTAAAACGAATCTGATTATTGGCCAAAGTGGCTCAGGAAAAACAGTTTTTTTAAAATGCATGTTGGGACTTCTTCAAATTGATTCAGGAAGTATTTTGTTTGATGGCCAATTGCTGAAAACTATGGATACAAAGCAACGTATTCAATTGCGTCAAGAAATGGGAATGGTTTTTCAAGGCAGCGCTTTGTTTGATTCGATGACAGTTCTTGAAAATATTCTTTTTCCAATGAGAATGTTCACTCAAAAAACTGAAAATGAAATGCTTGATCGAGCAAATGAAGTTATCAAACGTGTCAACCTTATCAATGCCAACGATAAAATGCCTGACGAAATTTCTGGTGGGATGAAAAAAAGAGTCGCCATTGGGCGGGCTATAGTAATGAACCCTAAATATTTATTTTGTGACGAACCTAATTCTGGCTTAGATCCAAATACGGCAATTTTAATTGACGAATTAATTCAAGAAATAACCCATGAATACAATATAACTACGGTCATCAATACACATGACATGAATTCTGTACTCCAAATTGGAGAAAAAATTATATTTCTTAAGGAGGGTTATAAGGCTTGGGAGGGCACTAAATCTGAAATTTTCGAGACCGATAATGAGGCGGTAACTCACTTTGTGTATTCTTCTGATTTACTCAAAAAAGTGAGGGAAGTCCAATTGAATAAAGAGCGTTAGTTTTTTAAATATACTTCCGCTACGGGACTGAAAAGATATTCCTTTCGAGTGCTAAGTTCCTGGCACAAAATACGCTTTATTCGTTTTTTTCCTCTCAAAAAAACACGCCCATCTTCCAATCGAAACAAACTACCTTCCTGGACCTCTAGAACCGTAATAGTCTCTTTTGGAGGATCAAAGGCTCGCAACGTTTGAACTAAAACCAAATCACTAGAAGCACTCGCTTTTGGATTTTTTAAATGTCTTGCTAATTGAGATAAAACTGGTTCAGGAAAAATTTTTGGAGTTAAAAAAGGCAGCATCAAATCTCTAAAACTTTGCTTCCATTCTTTTCCATGGGGTTTTATATGCCTCCCAAAAGTTTTAAAAGCAAACCAATGTGCCATTTCGTGGATTAAGGTAATAAGAAACTGATAGGGATTTTCAGTGGCATTGAGGGTAATTAGAGTTTCCCCTTTAGAATTAATTCTAAAATCACCATGCTTCGTTTTACGTTTGCGCGTAATTTTTATTTCAATTTTAGACTGTTCTAAAAGTTGCACAGTCTTTTCTTTAGCTTCTTCCGGTATAAACTTCACAACATTTTGAATGGTAAACTCCATACAATTAGGGAGTAGAATTAGCTACAGGAATTATTTTACCGTTAAAAAAGTGTTGCCCTTCAAGAGCAAATTTTAAAATATAAGACGCCATATCAGCAGAGGTGTGTGGTGCTTCAAAGCCCGGAAAAGCTTCTGACAACATTTCGGTTTGCACTGCCCCTAAAGCTAGACCGTTGAAAGCTGGGCCAGTGGACTTATATTCTTCAGCCAATAATTCTGTTAATATATTTACTGCAGCTTTACTACTGGAATAAGCTGCCAGCCCTGGGAACTTAGCCGTTTTTTCTATTCCTCCCATGCTGCTGATATTTACCACATGTCCCTTAGGGTGGATTGATGGCAAGAGTAATCTTGTCAAGTTAGCTAACCCAAATACATTCACCCGATAGACTGCCTCAAAATCCTCAGGTTCTGTATCTCTAAAAGATTTGTTTACTAAGGCTCCTGCATTGTTAATTAATGCATCTACTTTTACTTGTTTGTTATGAAGTTGTTTGGTCCATTTTGATACTGCTTCATGATTTGTTATGTCTATCGCTTCTGGCTTTACTAAAACCGTTTGGTCAAGTGTTCTCAAGTTTCTTGAAAGAGCATATACTCTATGGCCTTCTTTAGCAGCTGCTTGCACAAGCGCATGCCCTATTCCTCTACTGGCTCCTGTAATGACAAGTGTTTTTGACACCTAAATACAATTAATGTTGACCCACAAAATTAAAGCAATAGTTTTATGGGGTTTTCTACATATTCTTTTAGGGTTTGCAGAAATAGTGATCCTGTGGCACCGTCAACCACTCGATGATCACAAGCCAAGGTAAGTTTCATCGTATTACCCACAACAATAGCTCCTTCTTTCACCACAGGCTTTTGAACAATGGCACCAACAGATAAAATGGCCCCATTTGGTTGATTTATTATGGAAGTAAATTCTTGAATGCCAAACATTCCTAAATTGGAGATTGTAAACGTGCTTCCATCCATTTCATCAGGCTTCAATTTTTTATCTCGAGCACGAAGGGCGTAATCTTTAACTGAAGCCCCTATTTGGGTGAGTGACTGCTCATCTGTAAATTTAACTACTGGCACTACTAGGCCATCTTCAACAGCCACAGCAACACCAACATGAACATGGTGAAATTGTGTGATTTGATGCTCTTCCCACTTTGCATTTACTTGTGGGTGGTGTTTCAAAGCTATAGCAACTGCCTTGACCACAATATCATTGAAAGATATTTTAGTATCAGGGAGACTATTGTATTGATTTCTAAATGAAATGGCGTTATCCATATCAAATTCAACACCTAAGTAATAGTGTGGAGCTGAAAATTTAGATGCTGCAAGCCGTTTAGCAATAGTTTTGCGCATTTGGGAATTTGCAATTTCAGTCACAGATTCTGTACCACTGGGCACAAAAGGCTGTGTTTGTATACTATCAGTGGGTCGATAATTATCAATATCCCTTTTTATTATTCTTCCTTGTTCCCCTGTACCTTGGATTAGACTTAAATTGAATCCTTTTTCAGCTGCAAGTTTTTTAGCTAAAGGGGAGGCTATCACCCTACCATTAGTTGTAGAAGCAAAGGATACAATAGGTTTTGACATTTCCGTTTTAGATGTAACTGAAGGTTTTTCTACAGGTGGTGGAGCAGAGACTGCAATAGCCTTGGGAGCGGTTTCTTCTGCAACTATATTGGGTAACTCATTTTTTGATTTGAATGCTGTCAACACCTGGTCTACAGGAGTACCAGGCTCACCTATAACTGCAAGAATACTATCTACAGGAGCTGATTCCCCTTCATTCATACCCACATACAACAGAGTCCCAGCATAGAAAGACTCAAATTCCATAGTCGCTTTATCTGTTTCTATTTCAGCAAGAATATCTCCTTCTTTTATAGAATCGCCTACTTTTTTGAGCCACGTAGCCACTGTACCTTCTTCCATTGTATCGCTCAAACGTGGCATTGTAATTACCTGAGCCCCCTCTGGCATGGCCACATCAGCAGAAGGTTTTGTAGTTTCATCATCCTTTTTATTTTCTTCTGATTCCCCCTCGGTAGATCCCTCTTCTATGCCTGCTCCATTAAGTATGTCAGTAATATCTTCTCCTTTTTCTCCAATAACGGCTAAAAGAGAATCAACAGGCGCGGTGCCTCCTGTTTCAATTCCAATATGAAGTAGAACACCTTCGTTGAATGATTCAAATTCCATTGTTGCCTTATCGGTTTCAATTTCAGCTAAAATATCTCCTTCTTTGACGTTATCACCCACCTTCTTGAACCATTGGGCAACTGTTCCTTCTTCCATGGTGTCGCTTAATCGCGGCATATTCACTTTTATTGCCATATTCTATAATTTATGCTTAAGGAATGGATAGTCTGTTTGTTCATAAACAGCATCATACATGACTTGCTTTTCCGGATAGGGAGATTCTTCTGCAAATTTTTCACAGTCAGCTACTCTTTCTTTCACCCCTAGATCAATTGCATCAATTTCATTTTGAGTAGCATATTTTTTACTCAATAATATCTCTTTTACTTTGGTTATAGGATCAATTTTTTTGTATTGCTCAACTTCTTCTTTTGTTCTGTAGTGTTGCGCATCCGACATTGAGTGACCTCTATAACGATACGTTTTTAGTTCTAAAAATGAGGGGCCACCACCACTTCTGGCTCTTTTAATAGCCTTATCAAGTGTTTTAGCAACTGCTTCTGGATCCATACCATCCACAGGTTCGCAGGGCATGTCATACCCTAACCCTAGTTTCCATATTTCAGTATGAGAGGCTGTTCGTTCTACAGAGGTTCCCATCGCATAACCGTTATTTTCGACTCCAAATACCACAGGCAATTGCCAAAGTGTGGCTAGGTTGAGTGTTTCGTGTAATGATCCTTGACGAACTGCGCCATCTCCTAAAAAACAAAGAGTCACATTGTCTCTTTTAAAATATTTATCACCAAAGGCCATTCCTGCTCCTAATGGTATTTGACCTCCCACAATACCATGACCTCCATGGAATAGATGTTCTTTAGAAAAAATATGCATCGATCCTCCTAATCCCATCGAAGTACCTGTCGCTTTTCCATAGAGTTCTGCCATCACACGTTTAGGGTCAACTCCCATTCCAATGGGTTGCACATGGTTCCTGTAAGCTGTAATCATTCTGTCCTTTCCTATTTCCATTGCATGGAGTGCTCCTGCTAAAACAGCCTCTTGACCATTATATAAATGTAGAAAACCACGAACTTTTTGCTGTATATAAACGGCCGCTAATTTGTCCTCAAATTTGCGCCAAAAAAGCATATTCTCATACCAATTTCGGTACGTTTGTTTGGTGATTTTTTTCATTAAATATTATCCTTTGGTTTCGTCAAATTGTCTTACAAAATTACTGATTAAAAAGATATAGGTAAAATAATCATCAAAATTAATTCAACTCATTAGGTTGAGTCAATTCTTGATCATCTGTATTTACTGTAACGTTTCCTAATAACAGTGTCAATGAAAATCTCAACGTGTTGTCTAACGGACTTCTCACATTTGATGTTGAAAATAAATAAGAGATATCTACATCAAACGCACTAAGACTAAAGCCAGTTCCCATTGTTAAATATCGCCTTGATCCCTTTTGAATACTTTCGTGAAAATAACCAGTTCGTAAGGCAAAAACTGATTCTAAACGGTATTCAAAACCAATTGCATATGTAATTTCCTGAAGTTCTTCAGTTATGCCACCTTGAGCATCGTTAAATGAAGTAATAATCCCATTTAAAAAGTCAATATCTGGTTGTCGATAACCCAGATAGTTTCCAGACTCGTCATAGGATGGAATTGGACTTGGTACAAGTAGCTTATTAAATTCTGTATAAACTCCAAAAGTATTAGAAGCATCAAACAGAAAGTCAACACCAAAGCCTAGTTTTAAATTTGTAGGAATAAAACTCTTATCTCCTCCAACGTCATAGCTTAAACGAGGACCTATATTGGAAATATTGAAACCAGATCGAAATAACATACTTTGGCTTCCCCAATCAAAGGGATCGCTTCTGTAAAAACCAGAAATATCAATCCCCAGCGAGCTGGCTGCATTCGAATCTCCTTCATTTCTTGTTTTTAGATCAGACCGAATATATCTTCCTGCCACAGACATGCCAAATTTTTCACTCAATTTTAAAGCATAAGAAACATCAAATGTCAATTCATAGGGTCTTTCCGTTCCCTGCTCAATAATTTTACCTCCTATCAATTCGTTATATTGTATGTCTCCAAAACTGTAATATTTCAAACTTCCTGCCCAAGCACTTCGTTCAGAGTTTTTTTTGTAGTAAGTAAGATTTCCCAAAAAAATGTCATTGACAAGTTTACTTAAATAGGGTGTATAACTAAAGCCTAAGCTAGATTCTACTTCTGTAAAAACATATTTTGCAGGATTCCAATGTTGCGAGTAAGCATCAGCAGTGGTAGCCACACCCAGGTCGCCCATCCCAGCAGCCCTTGCATCAGGTGTAATCATCAAAAAGGGAACTCCTCTAGTAATGACACGACTGCTATTTTGAGCCATTAAGAATGAAGCCATCAAGCTCAACAAAAAAGTATAATTGATTTGCTTTAGTTTCATATTAAATCTTGCCTAAGTATAACGTAAAAAAACGTTAATTCTTGTGGATATAAAAAAAATTAAAAAATCTAAGAGGAACAGATACAATAAAGCACACTTTTTGTCGTTTTTCAAGTGTTGTAGGGCAAGATTATTATTAATTTTTACAAAACAATATTTAAAGTTTTGATTATCTTGCACCTATTAAAACATAAAATAACTAGATGAAAATGAATGTTTTAAGCCAGTTGGGACTACTTATTACCCCCCTACTTCTCTTAGTAGGTTGTGGTGGTGGTAACGTTTCACGAGGCACAGGTTGGGATATTAATTCGAAAAAAGGGGGATTTCAATACAATATTGATTTTGACGATCAAGAAACAGGACCTGGTCTTGTTTTCATAGAAGGAGGAACCTTCACTAAAGGGCAAGTGCAAGATGATGTGCTTCACGATTGGAATAATACCCCTACACAACAGCATGTAATGTCCTTTTATATTGATGAAACTGAGGTTACTAATCTAATGTACATGGAATATTTAGATTGGTTAGAAACCGTCTTTCCAACAAGCGAACCTAGATATAGACAAATTTATGAAGGGGCACTACCCGATACACTAGTATGGAGAAACCAACTAGGGTATTTAGAAGAACTTACAACAAATTATCTTAGACATCCTGCCTATGCAGAATATCCTGTGGTGGGTGTCAATTGGTTGCAGGCAGTTCAATATGCCGAATGGCGAACAGATCGGGTAAATGAATATTTTTTAGAAAGAGAATCTTATATTCAAAAAGACGTTCGCTATACCGAAATTGAGGCCAATAGTACATTTAGCACAGCAGCATACTTAAAACGTCCGGAGACTGCCTATGGAAACAAAATGGACAGTCTTATCGGAAAAAAAGGACAAATCAAAGTGGGTGATTCCTTGGTTAATAATTACGCCAGTACTGAAAAGGGAGTGCTACTTCCTTCCTACAGACTACCCACAGAATCAGAATGGGAATATGCGGCTCTAGCCTTAGTTGGTGATCGTGAATATAATACTTACAGAGGAAAGAAAAAATACCCTTGGTCGGGAGAATATACCCGTTCAAGTGAACGAAGAACAGAAGGTGATCAACTGGCTAACTTTAAATTAGGAAAAGGAGATTATGGTGGAATTGCTGGATGGTCTGATGATGGTGCTGATATCACTATCCAAGTAAAGCAATACCCCCCCAATGATTTTGGAATATATGACATGGCAGGGAATGTTGCAGAATGGGTTTCTGATGTGTATCGACCTATTATTGATGACGAAGCAAACGACTTTAATTACTACAGAGGTAATGTATATTTAAAAAGTGTTTTGGGAGAAGATGGAAAAGCTGAAGTAATTTCGCCTGACCAGCTTGTTTTTGACACCCTTCCCAATGGAAAAGTTTTATTAAAAAGACTGCCAGGGGAACTAAAACAAATGCCTGTTGACGAAGAAGAAACCTTTTTGAGACAAAATTTTTCTGAAAGTGACAATCGTAATTTCAGAGACGGAGATATTGAATCTTCGAGGAAGTTTGGTGATGGGAGCAGTAATGAAAATTCAAATCGCCCAGAAACAACAGTCATGTATGATGCTCCTAATACACCAAAAGCTTCCTATGATGATGAAGGTAACCTAGTAGCTACTATTGATAGTTCTCCAAAAAGAACTACTTTGATTTCTGACGAGGTACGCGTATTCAAAGGAGGTTCATGGCGTGATCGAGCCTATTGGCTTGATCCAGCACAAAGACGTTATCTTCCACAATATATGGCTACTGATTACATCGGATTTCGTTGTGCCATGTCTAGGCTTGGTTCTAAAAGTAAAGTCAAGAAAACGGCACGCCATAAAAGAAGAAGAGGATAGCACTATAGCCCTTTCTTGAAGTTGCCAAGCTATGGATATAACAGCGCTTTACGCACTCTTCAAATCATCTGATGGAATAGCCACAGATACCCGAAACACACTTAGTAAAAAAATTTACTTTGCCCTAAAAGGTGATCATTTTGATGGCAATGATTTTGCTCTTGATGCACTTTCAAAAGGTGCCATAGCAGCAGTTGTTGATCGACCGGCTTTAAAAGACAGAACTGACAAAATCTTTTTTGTAGACGATGTCTTAAAAAAACTACAAGAGCTTGCGCATTTTCATAGAAAAAAATGTAAGACTACTATTATTTCAATTACAGGAAGCAACGGTAAGACTACCACCAAAGAATTAATCAAAACCATCCTATCAGAAAATTTTAGTTGTCAAGCAACAGAAGGCAACTTGAATAATCACATAGGGGTGCCACTTACTCTCCTTAAATTGAAAGAAACAACTCAATTTGGTATAGTTGAAATGGGTGCCAATCATCAAGGGGAAATTGCTTTTCTCTGCAAAATTGCTGCCCCTGATTGGGGATACATCACTAATTTTGGAAAAGCGCACCTAGAAGGATTTGGCGGACTAGATGGAGTTATAAAAGGAAAAACAGAGCTTTATCGCTATCTTACTGAAAATAAAGGAAATATTTTAGTGCATGCCGATGATGCTGAACAAGAAAAGGCTGTAGGAACATATTCTGTCATTCGGTTTGGAAAAAATTCTACTAACGACTATTGTATCCAATATTCAGATGCGATTGATGATGAATTATGTATCCACTTTTCAAACAGGAAACTATGTTGCCCTCTTTATGGAGCCTATAATTTACCAAATATTGCTGCAGCCACCGCATTAGGGATTCATTTAGGTGTATCCTTAGAGCAGATTTCTAGCGCTTTAAGTTGTTTCGAAACACAAGCCAATCGATCACAATTGATTCAAAAAGGCAAGTATTCTTTTGTTTTAGATGCCTATAATGCCAATCCAACAAGTACAAAGGCTGCCTTGATGAGTTTTGCTCAAAAAAAAGCCGAGAGTAAAGGAATCATTTTAGGAGACATGTTAGAATTGGGGGTAGAGGCTTTTGAAGAACATCAAAAAATAGTATTTCAAGCACTAGCAATGAAATTTGAAGAGATCTATTTAGTAGGTAGTCTTTGGCCACAATTAGAAATAGAACATTCAAAAATAAAGATCTTTGAAGCCAGTGAAGTTTTGCGCGACTATTTTGTAGAAAACCCCTCTAATGTTACTACATTACTTCTAAAAGGGTCACGCGGAATCGCTTTGGAAAAAATTTTAGACGCATTTTAATTTAATAGTATAATTATGCCTTTCAGAATTGTTTTACTCACCCTCGTTTTATTTTTCTCGTGTACTGTTTCTAATGATCGATGTGGAAAAATTATACAAAAAACTACTGCTAATGGCAATTACTATTTCGTTTTGCAAACGGATGATTATGGTAGTCAAATAAATAGTGATACTTATATTCCAGACGACGGTGTCAGACAAGGACTTGTGAATTTCGCCACCTATGAAGCCTATTCAGTGGGGGACGAATATTGCGCTGAAGATTAAGTTTTAGACCCTTCAATTATTTGAGAAACCACGTCTGGGTTAAGCAATGTTGAAGTATCTCCAAGGCTTGCTATATCCTTACTCGCTACTTTTCGCAGAATTCTCCTCATGATTTTTCCTGATCTCGTTTTGGGTAGACCAGGAACAATTTGAACTTGATCAGGCTTAGCAATTGGCCCTATGATCTTTCGAACTGTATCTTTAATTTCTTCTGAAAGATGTGTTGAAGAATCCGCTGAATCACAAATCACAAAGGCATAAATTCCCTGTCCTTTAATGTCGTGAGGAAAGCCAACTACTGCAGATTCAATCACTTTAGGATGTTCATTTATTGCATTTTCGACTTCTGCAGTTCCCATACGATGACCCGATACATTTATCACATCATCAACACGACCCAAAATTCGTAGATACCCATCATGGTCTCTTTTTGCACCGTCTCCAGTAAAATACATTCCAGGATAAGCAGAAAAATAAGTTTCTTTACATCGTTTATGATCACCATAAGTGGTTCTCAATATGGAGGGCCAAGGAAACTTAATACACAGATTCCCTTCTACATTGTTTCCTGTAAGTTCATTGCCCTCAGCATCAACTATCACAGGTTGAATGCCTGGCAATGGCAATGAAGCGTGTGCTGGTTTGTTGGGGGTAATTCCTGCTAATGGAGAGATCATAATACCGCCCGTTTCTGTTTGCCACCAAGTGTCCACCAAAGGACAATTTCCTTTTCCAACTTGAGTGTGATACCAATGCCAAGCTTCTTCGTTTATAGGCTCACCTACAGATCCTATGACTTTTAAAGAATCTAAAGAAAAAGGGGCAAGAGGTTCTAGACCGAAGGCTTGCAAGGCCCGTATGGCTGTAGGAGCAGTATAAAATTGATTGACTTTATATTTATCTACAATTTCCCAAAATCTACCCGGATGAGGATAGGTAGGCACTCCTTCAAACATCATTGTAGTGGCTCCAGCCAGCAGCGGTCCATAGACAATGTAGGAATGTCCTGTGATCCAACCGACATCTGCGGTACACCAATAAATATCATTTTTTTCGTATTGAAAGACATTTAAAAAGGAGTAATAGGTATAGACCATATATCCAGCAGTAGTATGTACTACTCCTTTTGGCTTTCCTGTTGAGCCAGAGGTGTAAAGGATAAAGAGAAGACCTTCTGCATCCAGTGAAGCGGCTTGATGTTCTACAGATTGGTTTTGTGTTATTTCATGCCACCACAAATCTCTTCCTTCTTTCATCACAATTGGGGTTTGTGTACGCTTACAAACGATGACTTTCTCAACTGATGAAGATTTTTCAAGAGCTTCATCTACTACCTTTTTTACTGCAATATTTTTTGCTCCTCTAAAATTGCCATCGGAAGTTATGACCATTTTAGCTTGACAATCTTCAACACGATCTGCTAAAGCACTAGAAGAGAATCCAGCAAAAACAACAGAATGCACAGCCCCCACTCTTGCACAGGCAAGCATTGCAATTGCCGCTTCTGGAATCATAGGCATATAGATTATAACTCGATCTCCCTTTTGAATATCTTCTGCCTCAAGCGCATTAGAAAACTGACAAGTAAGCTCAAATAATTCTCGATAGGTTATTTTTCTTTCTTTTTCATCTGGTTCATTGGGCTCCCAAATTATGGCAATTTTGTCGCTATGAGTTTTTAATTGACGCTCAAAAATATTCTCAGTGATGTTTAGTTTAGCTTTATCAAACCACTTAATAGTAGGACCTTCAAAATCCCAATTCAAAATAGTTTCCCAAGGTTTTTGCCAAGAAAAGGTTGCCGCTACCTCTCCCCAAAATTTCTCAGGGTCTTCAATACTTTTTTCATATTGATGAATATAGTCTGAGAGTGAATTAATTTTTTGACTCATGTTTTCTTTGATTAGCAGTTAATGAATTTGAATTTCTTTGGCACTTCCAGCCCCGCGTGGAAATCGAATATTTTCAGTTAATTCTTGAACTTCTTGTGGAGGAGCAGCGGTGAGCCGTGACACCACAATAGAGATGATAAAGTTGAATATCATTCCTAAAGTTCCGATTCCTTCTGGTGCTATGCCAAACCAATACTTTTCTGGACTCCCAATGCCACCCAACTGAGGCTTAAAATAAATGATATAAAATGCCGTAAAAACAATCCCTACAATCATTCCAGATATGGCTCCTTCTCTATTCATTCGCTTATCAAATATCCCCAAAATAATGGCGGGAAAAAAGGAAGAGGCTGCTAGTCCAAAGGCTAATGCAACTACTTGAGCAACAAAGCCAGGTGGATTGAGCCCTGCTATACCTGCTGCAACTACTGCCACTGCAATGGCAATTCGAGCCGCCCACAATTCTCCTTTTTCTGATATATCTGGTTTTAAATAGTTTTTTAATAAATCGTGTGAAATTGAAGTAGAAATAACTAAAAGCAAACCAGCAGCTGTAGAAAGGGCAGCCGCTAATCCACCAGCTACAACAAGACCAATAACCCAAGGGGGCAAATCGGCTATTTCAGGATTGGCTAGCACAATAATATCTCGGTCTACTATTAATTCATTTTGTTCTTCAGCCGCAACATATTGAATAAGGCCATCATTATTTTTATCTTCAAATTTCAATAAGCCTGTATTTTCCCAATTTTTAAACCAAGTAGGAACGTCGGAGTAGGGTTTATCAGATAATGTATTGATAATATTTGTTCGTGCAAAAGCGGCAACAGCAGGTGCGGTTGTATATAAAATAGCGATAAACAAAAGAGCCCATCCCGCAGAAATTCGAGCATCTTTTACTCTTGGCACGGTGAAAAAACGAACAATAACATGTGGTAGGCCTGCTGTACCAAACATCAATGCCGCTGTGATGAAAAACATGTTTATTGTGTTATCAGCATTTACTTTAGTGTATTGATCAAAGCCAAGGTCTACCGTGAGTTGATTTAATTTTTCTAGAAGATAAACTCCATCTGTAGTTTTACTCCCAAAACCTAGTTGTGGAATTGGATTTCCAGTAAATTGGAGGGATATGAAAATAGCTGGGACGGTAAACGCAAAGATGAGTACACAAAATTGAGCTACTTGAGTGTAGGTGATTCCTTTCATTCCTCCCAGCACAGCATAAAAAAATACAATGGCAATACCAATTAGCACGCCTGTATCAAACGGGACATCTAAGAATCTAGCAAAGGCCACCCCTACTCCTTTCATCTGACCTACTACATAGGTGAAGGAGACAAACAAGGCACAAATGAGGGCAACAAGTCTAGCGTTTTTAGAATAATAGCGTTCTCCTATAAAATCAGGAACCGTAAACTTCCCAAATTTTCTTAAATAGGGTGCTAAAAGGAGAGCCAATAAAACATATCCACCTGTCCATCCCATAAGATATTGTGAGCCCGAATAGCCCATAAAAGCAATGAGCCCCGCCATTGATAAAAAAGAAGCTGCAGACATCCAGTCGGCTGCTGTGGCCATACCATTGGCTATTGGATTTATCCCACCACCTGCCACATAAAACTCATCTGTTGATCCAGCTCGAGAAACAATTGCAATGATGATATAAAGTAAGAAAGTGCCTCCTACAAATAGATAGGTCCAGGTTTGTGCGTCCATTAAATAAAGTTAATTTGTTTAAATTTCATCCACTTTGTGTTTTTTGTCTAAACGGTTCATTAGATAGACATAAACAAAAATGAGTATTACAAAACAATAAATGGACCCTTGTTGAGCAAACCAAAATCCTAAGGGAAACCCTCCAAGGTAAAACTGGTTGAGATAATCAGCTAAAACAATAGCAAATAAAAAGGAAACTGTGAACCAAATGGTTAATAGTATGGCTAAGTATTTTATATTGCTTTTCCAGTATTGTCGCTTATCAGAGTTCATCTTATGAATATAGTAATTATTTAGTCTATTGTTTTTGTTTAATTGTTTTGAATGATTTGTCTTTTTATTACCGTTGCAGTTTTGTGATCTCCCAAATGACTCCAACCGGGGGGCATAATTATATATTTTAATTTATTGTAAAGCCCTGGTGCATCAAAAACATCTTTTGCTAATGTTATTATTTCACCAAAATAAATGTCCCAAAAGTTTCCTGAATTGTAAGGTCTCGTTATTCCATATTCAGGTTTAATTTCAGTTTGTTCTTCTTGATATGTTCCAAACACTCGGTCCCAAATATTGAGCAGGTTGCAATAATTTGTGTCTATATAAAGGGGATTTCTAGCATGATGCACTCTGTGATGTGAGGGGGTTAGCATAATTTTATTAAAAAATCCAAAGCGGGCATCTCGAATTAAATTTTCACCCACATGAATAAAAGCTCCATAAGTACCATCCACAAACATAATGACAAACAGCGTGGCTGGATCAACTCCCAAAAGGATACAAATTGTAGTTCTAATTGTGTCTGCATAGGGTGCTTCTAGAAAAAAATGAGCATAGGTGACACTCAGATTCATGTCTTCTGGGGTATGATGGGTAGCATGAAAACACCAAAAAAGACGAACTTTATGACCTAAATAATGGTAGATGTAGTGTGCAAATTCCCAAATAATATAAGCCATTAAAAAACCATACCATGTATTTGGAATGTTCCAAGGGGCGTATTTACTAAAAAAACCAATACATAAAGCTACCATTCCAATAGCAATAAAACGGCCAATGATTCGGTTGGCTATGTATATAAAAAAAGTGATTTTATAAACTTTAGCTTGGGGCTTTTTATAAATTCTTCCTAATGTTAATTCCAAGACAACTAGTAGAGGGATAATAGGTGCAATCAAAGCAGTTATCCCTTGATAGGTTAAAAGTTCGTGGTAATTACCTTGAGATAAAATTTCAAAAAATCTACTAACTCCAAAAAAACCTACTACTTCGCTCCATAATCCTTCAAGAAAATCCATTGGTTTGCTTTATTAGCTAAATATAGAAAAATTAACGATTATTTTTTTCTACAAAAAATCATATTTAAAGATAAACAATAAGTAATTAAAGATTTAGCCAATAAGTAAGCTTTAGATTGATCGATCTAAAGTTGGGTTGTATTGTACCATGGGTGTAGTAATTGTCATTGTAGACTAAAAATAGATCTGATAATGGAGCAAAACGCCATTGCAATCGAGAATTGATACCGAGGTTGTCCATTTGGTTGCTAAATTGAATGAGAGTTGACCAAAAAAGTTTTTTAGAAAAAGTATATTCTACTTTTGGGCTCACTAAGACGATATTAGCAGTTGGGTAAGGATTGGGTAAAACCACGCGATTAAAATCCCACTGAAGAGTTAATAAAAAACGAGGTTGGATTCGCATCAATCCTGTTCCACTATAGGACAATCGTTTTCCATTAAAAAAAGAGCCGTAGGTGAATTCGTTAATTATACTTATAGGTTTTGAAACATTGGATTCATAGCTCACACCCCATTCTGTAAAATTATAGCCTTTATCTCCTGGAATAGGAATTCCATCTTCGCTATTGGTTGGGTCAAAAGCATCTATTAAAAAGACATATTGTTTCCTAGATTGCAACTCAAGTTTAGATTGGTTTTTAAATTCAATTTCATAAAAACTCCAAATGTTATGGTCTGTTTTTTTGTAGTTCAATTCTTGAGAAAACCACATAAAGTTAAATACCCTCAGGTTATGAGAATTAATTTTCCCAGTTTTTGGATAATAGGTTCTCTCCACTGAACTACCTTGTTTTACGATACCATTTCTAGGAATAAAACCTAAATCGGATCTAAAATCTCTATCAACAAAAACCGCATCAGAAAATATACGCCATTCCCTAGTATTGTATTGAACTCTAATTCTTGAAGAAAGGTTGCCTTTGTTGTCTCCTGGCTGATACGATTTGTGCATATAAATATTGGATGACCAAGTGTTGTCTGGTGATACCAAGTTACTATCAAACCCCACAACCGTATTAAATTTATCTTCTTCACTAAGAAAATCATATTCTTTAAAGGCTTGTCGATTGATGGCAAAAACTCCAATTTGTGAACGACTAAAGATGCGGCGTTGCAGAGTAAGCATAGTATTATTATTGGAAGCGATTTGATTCTGTAAATCCTCTTGATTTTGAATACTCAAAAAGCCCAATCTCCAATCTTGATCTAGTTTTCCACTGAGGCGAACCCCACCAATAATTTTATTCTGTATTGTATTTCCAGCGCTGTCTTTTGCAATGCCGATTCGTCTTGAAAAGAAAGGAATGGCATCTCTAAAACTACCATAACCCCCAAATAAATCGTTGTTGTCAATAAAAAATTGTCTTTTCTCAGGTAGAGAAATTTCAAATCGTGTCAAATTGGCGATAATATCATCAACCTCAACATTTGAAAAATCAGGGTTTACCGTTACATCAAGGTTCATTCCGTTGCCAATAGCAATTTTTGCATCGCCTCCATAAGCAAAGCTTTTATTGGTTTGATTCAATTCAAAGTCTTTGGAAGCTAGACCGTTTATGTAGGGAATCACATACAAAGGAGTTTTACTTTTCTTCAGCGGTTTTTCAAATTCAAGTGTGCCAAAAAAACCCAAATTGACTAATATTTGACTTTGGTCTACTCTTGCCCATGTGCTCAATTCATTGCTTTGTAAATTGAATCGATAGGCTTGAAAACGCCATGATTTGCTTCCTTCAGGAAATTTTATAGATGAAAAAGGAATACTCATTTCAACTGTATAATGGTTGTCATTTATAGTACTTTCTGCATACCATTTTACATCCCAAGTTGGGTTGAAAGAATTGCGGGTACTACCCCCCTCTGAAACAAGTGCTTCTCTTTGAACACCATAGGGACTTGCACCAAAAGTATAAGCATTGATTCGGTCTTTAAAGGTGTCAAATACAACAGAAACATTGTCTGTCGATGGTCCAAAAAAATCTCGTTTTAATGAGCTTACAACAAAATTCGAATCAACACCCTCTGCTTTCATTCCAACATATAAGTTATCGTCATCATAGACTATTTTTATGGAAGTGGAATATTTTGCCAAAATCGAGTCGGTAGGAAAATATTGCCAAAAAGAATTACTTTCTTTGGCTTTGATCCAAACGTCTTCGTCCATTTTACCATCTAGCACAATGGGAGTATCAGTATAGTTGGCATAAATCGTAGGGGGCTCTTGTGCATTTAAACAAGCTATGATGCTTGAAACTAAAAGACAAATTATATGTTTTTTTGACATCAACTGCTCATTTGAGAAATTTTGACAATTGCCAATTAGACGCTTTGCGTAAGAGAAAGGTTTAATGGGGAACTGATTATAATTAAAATTAGTTTATTTTGTTTTGTGGGTGTTACTGGATTCGAACCAGTGACCTCTACCCTGTCAAGGTAGCGCTCTAAACCAACTGAGCTAAACACCCATAGCGCTTTAAAGAGGATTGTTATTATAAATACTAACTTTTGTGAACCTATCGTGAACCTTTTAAGGTAAAAAACAGTTGATAACTATTTAAACAGATAAGTCGCCTCTCTAAAAAAACTGAATGCAAATATACATTTCGAATTAATACTTTGAGGAGTAATTATTCGTTTTTTGCAGTTTTAAAAACGTGGGTGGTGTCTGATTGTGGGATGGATATTTTGTTATATTTGCAGAATATTAACCATAAATCATCAAACATGAAAACAAAACTATTTTCTTATTTATCATTCTTTTTCTTAACAGTTGCTTTTTCACAACAAATGCCGGTTGTGTACCTAGATTATGTAACTGTCTTAAATAAAGATGTTGAAAAACATATAGAGGCCGAAAAAAATATTTTTTCAAAAATGCATAAAGAACAAATTGACATGGGCAACAAAATAGGTTGGGATATGTGGCAAATATCAAACAATGGTTATGGAGAACCAACAACTACCTTTATGTATGTCCATATTCAGCCTGAGTCAACTATTTCACAATCTCCCTCTAAAATTTTTACAGAATACGAACTAGATGGACATCAAGCAGCCTATGCAAGCCGTATAGTTAAAACAGGAAACTTAATGATGAGCATAAAAGGGACTTACGGGACAAATCCTGGAGAAAAGCCTTATAAATTCATGGTTGCAAATTATATGGCAGTTGATATCTACAAACAATATGAATATGAGCAAATGGAACTAAAAGCAGGATCTAATTATTCACAAAATGGTAGAGCAGCATGGGGATTTGGAAAAATTCTTTCTCGTTTTGGATCAGATCATGAAGTAAACTATATAACTTATGATTTTTATGAATCAATGGATGCTATTTTGTCTACAAGAAATAATACCATTAAATCTAGCAAAGCTCAAATGGAGGTATGGAAAAGTTATGATGATTTGAGAGAATTAAAAGATTCCAACATAATGACTTTAATTGCTTCGGAGAGATAAATTAATAGCAGCTTGAAATAACGCGATGGCTAATTTAGGAGTGGACTTTAATATTTGAATCGGTAAACTGTTTTGGGGGCAACCATTTCGCCTTGTTTAATGCGCGCTGGTGCATCTACAAAGTCAATAGATATACCATCAGTATGCTCATTATAAACAATGCCATTTTCATCTATACAGCGAACATCTCCTTTCTTGCTGTTTATCGATTTTACTAAATCAGTTAGTTTCATTTTCCATTATATCTCTATAGATTTATTTGTGAATTGGAAGTACGGTTTGTATATACACTTTGGTGTCTGAGGATCTGCGTTTGATGATGTCAGCAATCTTAATTATATTGGTTCCTATATAGGCTGGCTTAGGTATAGTTGGAGTATTATTCCATAAATCGTTAATTCCGATAAGTAAAAAAACAGCTCGTGGTTTAAAATAAATGATCTCGTATAATCGAGCCAAAACGCTATA
>NTKF01000007.1 GCA_002457295.1 Flavobacteriales bacterium MED-G22 | reverse complement strand
GGTGTTAGCACGTAATGAGGCATACATTGGTGTTTTGATCGATGATTTAATTATAAAAGGCACTGAGGAACCTTACAGAATGTTTACATCAAGAGCAGAATACAGGACGCTCCTAAGACAAGACAACGCAGATGAAAGACTTACGCCACTGGCTCATAAGTTAGGTTTAGCAGATGACGAACGGCTTGAGATCTTATATAAAAAGAGAAAGGAAACAGAAAAAGCGACTGCCTTTCTATCCACTCAAAGTTTCGCTCTAGAGACAGCTAACAAACTGTTGGAGAGGAAGCAAAGCGCATTGGTAAAACAAACAGATAAATATGCGAAGCTCCTTTCTCGTCCTCAAATTTCTAGAACAGACCTCTTGGAGTTTCCTGTAGTTCAAAAATTTTTGGATCAAGAAAAAATTTCAACAATTGCCTATGAACAAGCTGAAATTGAAATAAAATACGCTGGCTATATCGCCAAAGAACAAAAAAATGCAGACCGTTTGCAAAAATTGGAGCATGTAAAGATCCCCACCGGCTTTAATTATGAGCAATTAAAGTCTTTATCACATGAGGCGCTTGAAAAACTGAATGCAGCTCGACCTGAAACCCTCGCCCAAGCGGCACGGATTAGCGGAATCAAGCCCAGTGATATTAGTGTTATACTTGTAGCAATTTCAAAATAATAACGTTTCACGTGAAACAATGAAGAGAAAAAAAGACAAACTCCTTTTAGTAGGAAAGGACTACCTAGTTTCTCAAAAACCCTTTAAAATCTATTGGGACAGTCAACAAAAACTAGGGTGGACCGATATTGATCCTGCTTCAACCATGGACTCTTATTATGCCTCAGAAGCCTATGATTCTCATAAAGTGAAGCAAAAAACATTGCGTGATTGGGTCTATAAAACAGTTCAACAATGGATGTTCCGCTATAAGTGGAGAAAAATAATTCAAAAAAGCAAGAGGACGATCTTTACTCATTTAGATTACGGAGGTGGTGTTGGAGGCTTTTCAACCTTTACTCAAAAAAAAGGAATTACAACAACTATTGTTGAGAATAGCTCTGGCGCGTTAACTCAATTAAAAAAAGAAGGACACCATGCCTATGGTAGTCTAGAAGAGATAGAATCAGACGAAAAGTTTGATTTAATTACACTCTGGCATGTTCTTGAACACCTTCCTAATCCCAAAGAGACCGTAAAGAAACTTAAGGACAGATTGAATGCTAAAGGACTGTTAGTACTAGCGGTGCCCAACTTAAACTCATTTGATGCTAACCACTATCAAGAATATTGGGCAGGCTATGACTTACCACGCCATCTATGGCATTTCTCAAACAAGGGTTTGCAAAAAATAACTGAAAACGTTGGGTTTTCATTACTCTCTAAACACCCTCTTTTTTTTGATTCTTTTTATGTATCAATGCTCTCACAGCAACACAAAACAGGAAAAACTCAGATTTTAAAAGCGATTTATATAGGCCTTATTTCAAACTTGAAAGCAATCAAAAAGGGAAACTATTCGTCTAGTTTTTTTGTGTTTTCTAAATCCGATTCCTTCTTAATATGAATTAAACGAGTAAGTTGAAGACACAAATCAGTAAAGACCATCTTTGCGCTAGCATTTCTTTCTAAATAATGGTGGGTCTCTTCAAAAAGCAACACCATTTTTTTTATATTGAGATGATGCACAAAGGGGGCAAGTTTATTTATATTAAAGTCCGTTTGTGATTGGAAAGAGGTGAGCTCCCTCAAGTTATAGTTTAATAAAAAGGCATCTCTAATCACATTAATGCTATACAGTATGAAGCCCTTTTGTTTTTCTTTTTCCAATGCGACCATACTTTCTACCCATGTCATTAAATCTAAAACAACCCCTTTATTATTCTTTGCTGAAAAGGAAGCCCTTAATAAACTGACCAACAAACTTTCAAAAGGATTTTGGTTCGATTCTTCAACCATTCGGTAGAGCTTGTTTAAACTGCCGCCCAGCGAACCGACCTTTTCCAATAATGAATCCTCCCAACGGTTTCTTTTTATAAAATCTTTTAAAGTCTCATCAGAAAGGGGCGGAACCGAATGGGTTTGACAACGAGACACAAGGGTAGGGAGTAATTTAGCTTCTTTACTGATCAACATAAAAAAGGTGTTTTTGGGAGGCTCTTCTAAAATTTTTAAGAATTTATTTGCCGCTTCAATACCAATGCATTCTACTCCCCAAACCACACAAACCTTAGCGCCACCCATGAACGACTTTAAATTCATTTTGTGTTGCATTGACGCAATATCTTTGACTCTTATCTGTGCTTTTTTGTTTCCAGATTGGAGCCATTCGACCCAATCTACGGTTAGTCCATAGAGGTTGTTTTCTACAAAAGAATACCAGTTTGGTAAAAGTCTTTCAATAGTATCGGCCGAATTCTTTTCTTGAATTATGGTAGGAAAAACATAATGTAGATCAGGGTGTTTTGCAAGTTGTGCCAGTTTTTTTCCTTGTTTGACAGAGGCATTGAGTTGCTGAGAATTATAAAGAAGTAAAATTGCTTGATAAAGGGCAAGAGCAAATCCGCCAAACCCTTCGTTATCTATAAACAACTGAGCATGAGGAATACGGCTCTGATCAATAGCTCGCTTTAGTTGTGAAAGAAGCTGTTCTTGCCCTACAATTTCATCTTCTAGCATAATCAAAGATATGGTTTCTTAATTGCATTTATAGACCAAAAGACCTATGAAAAACAACAAAAATGGTATTTTTACAAAAACAGGACAAATGGAGACACTAAGCACGAAAACACTTGAAAATGAGAGAGTTATAATTAGAGTAGACTTTAATGTTCCTCTAGATAAAGAAGGTAATGTATCAGATGCAACACGAATCATTGCAGCCAAACCAACAATTGACCTCATTCGATCAAAAGGCGCAAGTTGTGTTTTACTGTCGCATCTTGGAAGACCTAAAGGAGTAACACCCGCACTATCTCTAAAACAAATAGTATCAAAGGTTTCGGAGGTTTTAGCACTACCAGTTCAGTTTTGCAACAGTTGCATTGGATCCGAAGCAGAATTTGCAGCGGCTTCGCTTCAGCCAGGAGAAGTTTTGTTGATGGAAAACCTACGGTTTCATGATGAAGAGACAGCAGGAGATTTAGCCTTTTCAAAGGCCCTAGCACAACTGGGTACATTTTATGTTAATGACGCATTTGGTACAGCTCACAGGGCACATGCTTCAACCACAGTAATGGCTCAATTCTTCAATGGAAAGAAATGTTTTGGTAAACTTTTGGAACAAGAAATCAAGGCCATTAAAAAGGTGATGGAAACAGGAGAAAAACCAGTTCTTGCCATATTAGGGGGAGCAAAAGTTTCCTCAAAAATCACCATTATTGAAAGTATGATGGATAAAATTGACCATTTAATAATCGGAGGAGGAATGGTTTACACTTTTATAAAGGCCCAAGGGGGGAAAATCGGAAATTCTATTTGCGAAGATTACTATCAATCTGTTGCTCTTGAGATATTAGAAAAAGCCAAAGCTAAAGGAGTTCAAATTCATCTTCCCGTAGACGTGGTTTGTGGGGACGCATTCAGCAATGATGCTACTCAAAGGATAGCAGCTGTAGAAAATATTGAGAATGGATGGGAAGGAATGGATGCTGGACCAAAATCAATAGCACATTTTACAGCAGTAGTACAGCGCAGTAAAACCATATTATGGAATGGCCCTTTGGGCGTATTTGAATTTTCGAACTTTGCCTTAGGCACCATCGCATTGGGTGAGGCTATTGCTTCTCAGACAGCCAAAGGAGCCTTTTCTTTGGTCGGCGGTGGCGATTCTGTTTCCGCAGTAAAACAATTTGGTTTAGAAGCCAAAATGAGCTATGTTAGTACTGGTGGCGGAGCGATGCTAGAAAGTCTTGAGGGAAAAACACTCCCAGGTATTGCAGCTCTTCTTGATTAGTGACATGAACCCTATATTGCCATGATAAAGAAAAGTCTCTTGTTAATTGTTTTCCTAGTAATAGGATGCAACAATCCGTCTTCTAAAAATCAAAAAGTAATTCCTAATTCTAGCGGAAACATCAACACCATATCCGTTGTTATGCCGGAGAAAGCATGGCGAGGAACATTGGGAAATAAAGTGCGAGACCTGTTTCAAACACCTTATGAAGGACTGCCTTTTGATGAACCCCAATTCTCGTTGAAATATTTAAATCCAAAAGTATTTTCAGGCTTTGCTAGACAAAGTCGAAATATTCTTTGGTTTGTCAAAGACAGTTTGAGTCAATTTCAAATGCTACAAGATGCCTTTGCACGCCCACAGATAGTAGCACTTTTTAAAGGAAATGATGATGATGAACAGGCCTTTTATCTAGAAGAGAACACAAGCCTGATCAAACAATCTATAACAGAAAATGAAAGAATTGAAAAACTACGGCGTATTTCAAAAGCTCCAACAACAGAGACTAACTTAAAAAAACGGTTTGGGATTTCTCTCCGTTATCCTACAGCTTACAAGACAGTTAAGGATACGACTAATTTTATTTGGATTCAAAAACCAACAACAACAGGACATCTTAACGTGATTGTGTACACCCTTCCACTGAATACGATTCAAAAGCCTATTGATAAGGCCATTCTCAAAACCCGTGATTCTATAGGTAAAAAATATGTCCCAGGACGTTTGCCAAACAGCTATATGATCACAGAACGCGCTTACCTACCGTATTTTTATAAAACGAGACTGGATAACAAAGAGGCCCTGCTAACCAAAGGAACGTGGGAAGTTTTCAATGATTTTATGGCAGGCCCTTTCGTCAACTATATGGTAAAAGATGAACCCCTAAACAGATGGATAGTCGTCGAAGGGTTTACATTTGCTCCCTCTAAAAGCAAGAGAGACTATATGTTTGAGTTGAACACCATTTTAAGTACTCTGGAAGTACTTTAGCTTTTTTTTGAAGAAGACTCTTCTACCTGAGTTTTTTCGTCGTCGTCTTTTGTTGCATTTTTAAACTCTTTGATACCACTACCGAGCCCTCGCATTAGCTCTGGAATTTTTCTTCCACCAAAAAGTAATAATACAACGGCAATGATCAAAATAATTTGAGGTCCACCAATCATTCCTAAAAAAATATTTGCCAATAACATATTACTAAGTATTTAAAACAAATGTACTGAAATATTTATATCACTCACCATAAAAAAACACTTCCTAAAAAAAACAAGATTTGGTATTGTTTATCTTTGTGTCACTATGGCAATAAAAGACAATAAAAAAAAGAAACAGTTTAAGAAGTTGATGAACCCGTATCGGCTTGTTGTTGTCAATGAGGAGACTTTCGAAGAACAGTTTCAAATTGGACTTTCGAGGTTAAATTTAATCGTTTTTTTAGTTTTAACATTTACCATTCTTAGCCTAAGCGTTTTTTTTGTCGTCTCCTATACACCACTCAAAGAATACATTCCTGGCTACGATTCCTCCGAAATTCGAAAGAAAGCAGTTGAAAATCTATTTTTGGCGGATTCATTAATTTCCATTTATAAAAAAAATGAACAATATTTAAATATTGTAAGGGGTGTGCTGAGTGATAATCTAGTCTTTAAGGAAGATCCGAATCCGAACTTTTCAGAAAACAACCTCACAACAAAGCAGAACGCTACTCGAAATAATATCACCCCTGCTGATTCAGTACTGCGTGATTTAGTCTCTAGGGAAGATAAGTTCAATGTGGTCAACAACACCCGGCTAGCCGAAGAACTTTTTTTAATTGTCCCTGCCAAAGGGATCGTTTCCCAAGCCTATGACCAAAACAACAAACATTTTGCAGTAGATATAGCTCTTGAAGAAGGAACTCCTATCAAATCTGTTGCTAATGGGACAATAGTTTTCGCTGAATATACAGCCCAAACGGGCTATGTTATTATGGTGGAACATGACCTAGGGATGCTCTCCGTTTACAAACACAATTCAATATTAAATAAAGAACAGGGAGACATAGTCGCTGCGGGAGAAGTTATTGCTCAGGCAGGAAATACAGGGGAATATTCAACAGGGTGGCATCTTCATTTTGAATTGTGGATTGATGGGTATTCACTGAATCCGGAATTGTTTTTTGATTTTGAGAAATAGCATGAAAGAATTTGCTGCTAGAGTTTTTGCTGCTTGGAGTCATAAGATCAATCAAAAATGGATCAATAATCCCGTAGCAGCACAAAGGAAGACTTTTAACTATCTTATCAAAAAAGCAAAAAATACCCAATTCGGTAAAGATCACGCCTTTCACCAAATCAAAAACTACACAGACTTTACTCAACAGGTACCCATTTCAGACTATGAGGGTTTGCGTGCTTATATCGAGAAAATAAGAGCAGGTAAATCGGATGTCTTATGGCCTGGCTTACCCCTTTATTTTGCAAAGACAAGTGGAACGACTTCAGGGATTAAGTATATACCTATCAGCAAAGAGTCCATGCCCACTCATATACGAGCTGCAAGAGATGCAATCTTAAATTATATCTATCATTCGAAAAAGGCCGCCTTTGTAAGTGGCAAGCAAATCTTTCTGCAGGGGAGCCCTGTATTAAAAAAAGAAAATGGAATTGATATTGGCCGCCTTTCTGGAATTGTTGCTCATTATGTGCCGGGCTATTTACAAAAAGAGAGAATGCCTTCATGGGAGACTAATTGCATCGAAGACTGGGAGACTAAAGTTCAAATGATTATTGAAGAAACGCTTAAGGAAAAAATGACAGTAATTGCTGGAATTCCTTCTTGGGTCCAAATGTATTTCGAACAAATTGTCCAACAAACCAATAATACAGTTGGCAAACAGTTCCCAAATTTTAGTTTGTTTATCTATGGGGGTGTCAATTATGAACCCTATCGGCCGATATTTAAAAAACTAATTGGCCGGTCAGTAGATAGCATAGAATTATTTCCCGCTTCAGAGGGATTTTTTGCCTACCAAGACCAACAAGATGACAAGGGATTGCTTTTGTTGTTAAATAATGGCATCTTTTATGAGTTTATTGAAGCAAGCTTTTTTGATGACAAGAATCCTATCCGATATAGTCTAGAACAAATTAAATTAGGCGTCAACTACGTTATGCTTATTTCGACTAGTGCAGGCTTGTGGGGTTATAATTTGGGGGATACAGTTATGTTTACTTCGTTATATCCCTTTCGTTTAAAAGTCACAGGAAGGATTAAACATTTTATTTCTGCTTTTGGAGAACACGTAATCGGTTCAGAAATTGAACAATCACTAAACATTGCTATGGATAAAATAAACGACTCCGTAAGCGTCAGAGAATTTACTGTAGCTCCACAAATTAGTCCATTAGAGGGGTTACCCTACCATGAATGGTTTATAGAATTTGAAAAAGCCCCTGAAGATATAAATCAATTTTCGTCCCTCATTGATGATGCAATGCAAGCGCATAATATTTATTATAAAGACCTAATCACTGGAAAAATATTACGCCCATTGGTGATTACGATCGTTGCTAAAGAAGGCTTTATAAGCTATATGAAGGCAATTGGAAAATTAGGAGGACAAAACAAAGTAGCACGTGTGTCAAATGACAGAAAAATAGCAGACGCATTATCTAAATTTACTGTTGTGAAATGAAAAAAAAGAATATTGTTTCTTTGGTTTATTCTCTCGAAAACACTTTTGTAAAAAAGGACATTGACTACCTAAACACCATCACAAAGAAACTTTATTTACATTCTTCCAGACCGCATAAAGACCCTTTTCGATTTTTGTGGAATCGAGTCAGTGAACTTTTTTTTAGTCTTTTTTATGTTTCTAGATCCAAAATCATTTTTTGTTGGTTTAATGATTATCATGCGTTTTTTCCTCTTTTGATAGCTAGCCTCTTTTCCAAAAAAAGTGTTCTTATTGTTGGCGGCTATGATGCTGTGGCAGATCAAACACTCAAATACGGTCTTTTTTACCGTACAAATTGGCGTCAAAAACTGGCTAAAATAAATTATCATATGGCCCGATGCATTTGGGTTGTAGATGAAACACTTGCCTTTGGATGCCCCAATGCAAAAAGCCAAGAGAGGATCTTATCTGGGATAAAAACATTCTTACCTAAACTGAGCACACCGATAAAAATTGTTCCTACGGGATATGACCCCATATTTTGGAAAGCAACAAAAGAGAAAACACCAAAAACAATTTTGACTGTTGCCAATGTCCCAGATTTAAGGACTTATCAAAGAAAGGGGATAGACCTCTTTATGAAATTAGCTAAGGCACTGCCAGACTATAAATTTACACTGGCAGGAATTGACTTTAAATTACAAAAGCATGATACATTACCTCAAAACGTTACTCTTTTAGGTACACAAGACGCAAAACAATTGCGGGAAATTTACAGTGCACACACCTACTATTTTCAGGGGTCAAGGGTGGAAGGGTTACCCAATGTGCTTTGTGAAGCAATGCTTTGTGAATGTATAGCTATAGGGCGTAATGTTTTTGGGATGCCAAAAGCTATAGGTGACACAGGATTTCTCTTTAACCCTCATGAGCAATGGAATAAGATGATTCATTTTATAACCCAAGATAAACCAGAATTGGGCAAAAAAGGGAGAGCCAGAGTCCAGAAACAGTTTCACCAAAAGAGGCGTTATGACACTCTGCTTGAAACAATAAATAAAGAGTAAATGAAGCCCGCTGTTTTAGATTATCCAAAATCAGATAATTTGGGGGATTACGTCCAATCCATAGCAGCAAAAATGATGCTTAGTGAAGACCCTATCTCCATAGATCGTGAAAAATTGAATAGCTATTCAGGAACACCCGCTTGTTTAATAATGAATGGATGGTTTATGGAAAACCCAAAAAACTGGCCTCCTTCCACACAGATAACCCCTTTATTTGTTTCCTTTCATATTAACCCTACGGTAGCCAAACAGATGACCAGCCCTGCCTCCATTGCTTATATGAAAAGGCACGAACCTATTGGGTGCAGAGACCTATACACCACTGAACTTTTAATTAGCAAGGGGATTAAAGCATATTTTTCGGGTTGTTTGACTTTAACTCTAAACCGAGAAATTTTTTTAAAAAACACCAACCAATCAAAATCAATATTAGTAATTAGTGTTTTAGAACGATTGAAACCCAAAAGAGTAAAGTGGAAAAACAAGGATAATTTGGTCCTTTTGGGTTCACAATGGCTAAAATACCCCTTTAAAAACGTAAAATATAAAAGGGCTATGAGAAGAGTAGATCGGTTTTTAGTGACCCAACCCGAAACTGTTATCAAACGATCACAAATTATTTCGAATCCGAATATTCCTCCCGCTCAAAAAGAAACTCTAGCGATGGAGCAATTACAAGCCATTGCATCTGCAAAACTTGTGATTACTTCAAGAATCCACTCAGCATTACCTGCAATAGCAATGGGTATTCCTGTGCTCTTTCTTTCAGATGGACTTTCACACATCAATCAAAGTAGTAGACTAAAAGGGATGGAGTCTTTTTTGAGAATGGAAAAAACAAAGGGATTAAAAAACCTCAAGCTGGAACATATTCCAAAACCTAAAATTGGGAAAGAGATTGTTGCTACTTTAGAAAAAGCAGTACGCACAAGATTTCAATAACATATAAATCAATGCTACTTAGAATTAGTCTTTATCTTTGAAAAAATCTAATTATGAATGTTTTAATCATTGGTAGTGGAGGAAGAGAGCATACCTTTTGTTGGAAACTGGCTCAAAGCGAGGTTTGCGACCACCTCTTTGTGGCCCCTGGAAATGCAGGGACAAGTCGCCTAGCAACAAACTTACCCATTGCGGTAAATGACTTTAAGAAGCTAAAAAAAGAAGTTCTTTTTCACAATATAAACCTTGTTGTTGTTGGCCCCGAGGATCCTCTTGTAAATGGCATCCATGATTTCTTCTTAAACGATCCAGACTTAGCGCATGTTGCTGTGGTTGGCCCACAAAAGCAAGCTGCTCAATTGGAAGGGAGTAAGGATTTTGCTAAGGAGTTTATGATACGACATGGTATCCCAACAGCAAAATATGCTACGTTTACCCCAAAAACACTAGCCGAAGGCTATGCTTATCTAGAAAATCAAATACCACCCTATGTGCTTAAAGCAGATGGGTTAGCAGCGGGAAAAGGAGTATTAATTATTGAGGATTTACAAGAAGCCAAAAAGGAGTTAAAAAAAATGCTGATAGAGGGTTCTTTTGGAGAGGCTTCAAAACAAGTTGTCATAGAAGAGTTTTTAGACGGCATTGAACTATCGTGCTTTATTTTAACAGATGGGGATGGTCATTTGGTTCTGCCAATGGCTAAAGACTATAAAAGAATTGGAGAAGGAGATCAAGGACCAAATACTGGTGGGATGGGAGCAGTTTCCCCTGTCTCTTTTGTTACACCAGTGTTCGAAAAAAAAATTAAAGATAAAATTATTGAGCCCACTTTAGAAGGCTTCAAAAAGGACAACATACCCTATCAAGGGTTCCTATTCATTGGCTTAATTAAAGTGGGAGAGGAACCAAAAGTAATTGAATATAATGTCCGGATGGGAGACCCTGAAACCCAAGTAGTTCTTCCGCTATTATTAAACGATTTAGGAGTCCTATTAAGCGCCGTAGCCAACAAAACCCTAAAAGAAGAAAAAATTGACATTGCAAAAAAAGCGGCTGTTACAGTTGTTGCCGTTTCAGGAGGGTACCCAGCGGATTATGAAAAAGGAAAAGTCATTGAAGGTCTTTACACAGATAGTAAAGAGAATATTATATTTCAAGCGGGCACAAAATTAGAACAAGAAAAAGTGCAAACAAGTGGGGGACGTGTGTTAGCAGTCACCTCTTTTGGAAGAAACCATAGAGAGGCAGCTAAAGCGTCATACACTCAATTAAACAAAATTAGTTTTGAAGGGATGTATTTTCGAAAAGATATAGGGAATGACCTATAAAAAAGAATGAGCAGAAGGATCTTTATCCTCTTCTCCCTTTTTGTCAAAAAGATTTAATTGTTTGATCCAATAAAGCATGGCAGCAAAACCAACAAGTAAAAAGGTCCAATTGATTACATTGGCAACCGTCCAATTGTTCAATTCAATTTGTCTTAGAAGTTCAAATGGCATAAATAAGATTTCCTCAAACAACCAAGCAATTCCTTCGAAAAAAGCTTTCATAATTCAATTTCTTTAGAATTCAAAATTACTACAATCAAAAAATGTTTGCAAACCAATTTAGGAAAATAACTCCCTTTTCACTTCTTCTAGGGGGATTTCTAAATGCAATTGTCTTGTTCTCGATTTTCTCTATGGAAAACAGAGAAATACCGTTTTCAAGTGTTTTCTTGACCCCTTTATTATTATGGGTTGTCTGTATGCTGTTTTGTTATGAACTGATATGGCTTGAATCCAAAAGGATAGTATTTTATTTTAAAGGATTCCATTTTGTAACTCTTAGCACGGCTTTATTGGTCTATCCATTTGAAACAATAGCGATTGACTTAGTGATTCAAGTGGGTGTATTCTTTTTGATTTTTGATGGATTAGTGCAGACCCCAAAAAGAGACGAAGAAGATCTGAAAAGAATGTTTAATATAAGCGTTTTAGTCACTTTACTATCAATATACAATACGGCACAAATAATTTTTTTCTTACCTCTTTTATTCTTTTTTTCAGCAAATAGATTGACCAAATTTAAAATGATTCTTGCCTTATTGCTCCCAATAGTATTAATCCCCCTTTTTTTCTATTCAATTCTAATTTATTGGAATCTTGAGACAATGATTCCTTTTCTAAATTGGCAATACGACCCTTGGGATTTCGAGAATAGCTCTATAAAAGATTATGGCTGGCTACTATTAATTTTGGTAGGTCTATTCATTCACAGTAAAGTCAGCTTTTCAAAAAAACAAAAAGCGATTGTTCGAATTAATTTTGGCTTAGCCATTTGGTTATTGAGCTCTTTAATTTTTAGCTTTATTTACACCAATGCTTCATATGGCCGATGGGAGTGGACCATTTTTCCAATTGTCTTAATGATGAGTAACATTTTTAAGAATATTGACTCAAACCGTACTGTAAATCTTCTCCTAGGGTCTATTTTTACGGTAGGAGTCTTAATCAGAATTTTCGTATTATGAAAATAGAAGAAATAACTAAGTTAAGCCAAAAAGCAATAACCATTTTTGAGGAAGCGGTGACAAAATATCATTATTTAGACACCACAGAACAGCTGTTAAATAATCCCTACGAAAAGGGAAGTATGGAAGCATTGTTGTATAAAAAAAATTGGATTGATACAGTTCAATGGCATTATGAGGATTTAATAAGAGACCCAAAGATTGATCCCAAAGAAGGAATGCATTTAAAGCGAAAGATAGATGCTTCAAATCAAGCCAGAACAGACTTAGTAGAAGAGCTAGATCAATATTTTTTCAGTCTTTTTGAAAAAGTTAGCCCTCTTGAAGGGGCTTCACACAACACAGAGAGTCCTGCTTGGGCAATTGACCGCCTCTCCATTTTGGTTTTAAAGATTTATCATATGCAAGAGCAAATCATGAGAACAGGTGTCACCAAATCTCATGTTGACCAATGCCAAGCAAAAAATCAAATTCTTTTAGCCCAGCAAGAAGACTTATCCAATGCGATTGATCAATTACTTCTTGATCTTAGTGCTGGAAAAAAATTTATGAAAGTTTACAAACAAATGAAGATGTATAATGATGAAAATCTGAATCCAGTACTTTATGACTCAGATAAAACGAAAAAAAATTGAGTCAGCAGGAACATATTTTAGTGTTGCGTCTTTCAGCCCTAGGTGACGTTGCCATGCTAGTACCTGTTCTCCGCGAGGTGTTTAAAACGTATCCTGATGTCAAAATAACTCTTTTAAGCCGAGCAAAAATGCAGCCGCTTTTTGATGAGTTCAATGCAGTAGAGTTCTTTCCTTTTGATCCAAAGAAACACAAAGGGCTTGTGGGGCTTTGGAAACTGTTCTTTGCATTAAAAAAGCAGCACATTATGGCAGTAGCCGATCTGCATTATGTATTAAGATCTCGTGTCTTGAGCTTGTTTTTTATCTGTTTTGGGATCAAGGTAAAACACTTAAATAAAAATAGAAGAGGAAGAAAAGAGTTAATCAATACTGAAAAAAAAGACATAAAACCATTAGGATCAGTTCATAATTTCTATGCCCAAGTATTTAATAATTTAGGTTATCCTATTGACCTAAGTCAGCATCAGTTTCCAAAACGACTGGCTAAAAAATCAAAGGCAATAATTGAAGGTTTTAAAGTTGAAAAAAGAAAATGGATAGGTATTGCTCCGTTTGCAGCGCATCTGGGAAAACGTTATCCATTGGATTTAATGCAGAAGGTAGTTTCTTATCTCCAGCAAGAGCATGACGTTTTTTTATTGGGAGGAGGGATTGAAGAAGAAAAACAATTAATGCTGTGGGCAGCAGCTTATAAAAACGCACATTCTATAACCAATCTTTCTTTTAATAGGCAACTTAAACTGATCGCCCATCTAGACGCAATGCTTTCCATGGATTCAGCGAACGGACATATTGCGGCCAATTACAATATACCTGTAATCACTCTTTGGGGGATGACACACCCCTATGCTGGATTTAAACCGTTTAATCAACCAGATGAAAATCAGATAACTCTAAACCGTAATCGATATCCTAAAATACCCACTTCAATTTATGGAAATAAAATTCCTCAAGGATATGAAGAGGCTTTTAGAAGTATTGCTCCAAAAGAAATAATTGAGAAAGTGCTCTGGGTACTTACTTCAAAAGAGACTTAAACATCGTCATAGTCAACTGTAATTTGATCGCTTTGAGGCAGTGCTTGGCAGGTGAGGATCAACCCTTCTTCAACTTCACTATCTGTGAGAATTTGATTTGTTTGCATTGTTGCCTTACCGGTTTTTATACGAGCAATACAGCTACTGCAAACACCACCTTGACACGAATAGGGCACGTCTAGTTTTGCATTTAGTGCTGCATCTAGAAGAGTTACATTTTGTTTTGAAGAAATGGTCTTAGATACATCGTCTACCGTTACAGTAACGGCCACATCTTCAGAGGTTGCACTAACACTATTTTCAGATGTGGAGAAGAATAATTCAGAAAAAATCTTGTCAGAGGCTATTCCATTGGATTCCAGAGCGACAGTAACGGCGTCAATCATACCTTCAGGGCCACACAAATAAAAAGAGGAAATATCCTCACTAAATTGTTTTTGATAATATTGAACGATAGCCTTATCAATTCTTCCAAATAAAGCCTCTTCGACGTTGGCCTGACTGAAAACCCAAACAATCTTTAACTGAGAAGAAAATTTTTGTTGTAAGGCCAGAAGTTCCTCATAAAACATAGTTTGTTTGGGACTTTTATTGCCATAAACTAAATTAAATTGATTCTCTGGATCGGCATTCAAATGGGTTTTTAGAATAGACATTATTGGTGTAATTCCACTGCCTGCCGCAAAAGCGGCAATTGCACTCGGGGAGGATTGAGGGTCATAAATAAATCTACCCTCAGGGGTGTTGATTTTTAAAGATTGGCCTACTTTTAGTGAAGAAAATGCATAGTTTGAGAAAACGCCATTGACCACTTTTTTGATTCCTACTTGCAAACGGTTTTCATAAGGTGCTGCACAAAGAGAATAAGAACGGCGTGTTTTTTCCCCACCAATAACACTTTCAACAGTAATGTATTGACCCGCTTTAAATTCGAAATCGGTCTTCAGTTCTTCGGGAACATCCAGAGAGACTAATACAGCTTCTTCTGTGTTTTTTTCAATGCTGCCCACAACAAGATCATGCATATTTGACATAGCTTTTTGAAGCAAAGGTATTAAAGTTACAGAATTAAAAAATCTGGGGCGCTAAAGAAATTGCCTACGATATACTAAATTCATGGTTTGTAAGTTTATATGTTAAACAGCTCTGCATGTTAAGAAGGCACCAGTTTAAAAATCTGATTATAGTAGGATTGATGTGCTCTGCATGTTCCACTTCTAAAGATGGCTTTTTTCGAAGGGAATATCACACGCTAACAACAAAATACAATGTGTTATTTAATGGCAAAGAAGCATTTGAGGTGGGCAGTCAAATCTTGAAGCAAGCTCATGAGGATAATTTTTTTGAACTACTTCCAGTAGAGCCAATTAGTCTTTTGGGAGAGGATGTCAATCTTCCAACCATTGTTCCTGGATTTACAAGAGCGGAAGAAAAAGCGGTAAAATCCATCCAAAAGCACTCAATGAATATAAAAGGGAAGCAACGCAATAGAAAGATTGATGAAGCATATTTACTGTTAGGAAAAGCGCGCTATTTTGACCGTCGATTTTTCCCCGCTTTGGAAGCCTTTAATTACTTATTAGAAAGCGAAGCAGATTATAAAACTTTTATCGAAGGACGAGTTTGGAGAGAGCGAACCAATATTAGGTTAAACAACAACGCACTAGCTATTCAAAACTTGAGAAGTCTAGCTCTAGATTTGCCTTCAAAAAATAAGTTTTATGCTCTCGCCAATGCCACTGTGGGAGAAGCATATCTAAATTTAAAGGAAATAGATTCGGCTCTTTATTATATCAAAAGAGCAGCTCTCTCTGATAGGCAAAAAAAACAACGTGCTCGCTATCTTTTTTTAGTTGCTCAACTTTTTGAAGAGAAAAGCATTTTAGATTCCGCACAATGGGCATATTCTGAAGTGATTGATTTAAAACGGAAAGCCCCCAGAAATTTATTTGTCAATGCAAAAATTAGGAGCGAGCTTTATTCTAAGGATTCAACGGAGGTGGTAGACAACCTATTAAAAATGTTGGATAATTATGAAAATGAAGCCTATCTACATTCTATTTATAGAGGCTTGGGGCAATATCATCTAAAAAGGGGTATGCATTCTATGGCGATTAATTATTACAATGAATCATTACGGTCACCTCAAATTGATACTTACACCAAAATTGCCAATTATACAGATTTGGCCGATTATATGTTTGATGAAGGAGCCTATGTTGCAGCAGGTGCTTATTTGGACAGCATTATCCCGCTCTACGATCAAAAAAGCCTACAGGCTAAAAGACTCGTTAGAAGAAGAGATAACCTTTCAGAAGTGTTATTGTTTGAATCTCAAAAAAAACAAACGGATAGCCTTTTGAGGTTGGTAGCCCTTTCAGAACAAGAACAAATCGTTTATTTTGATTCGCTTTTAGAACAAAAAAAGAAAGAGCAATTTAGAGCAGCTCAAAAGCAAACACAATCTTCAAAAACGGGGTTTCTAAAAAGAGAAAAACAAGCCTTTTATTTTTATAACCCTAATTTAGTAATACAAGGTAAGCAAGACTTCTTGGCCCGATGGGGAACCCGCCCCAATGTGGATAATTGGAGGACTGCCACAGATTTAAAGGCAATTCTTATTGAAACTCAAACTGAAGGAGAAGAACAGCAAGTAAATCCAATCGAAATCATCACCCCTGAGGCAATGGCCGCAAAAGTTCCTAAAAGTGAGGCCCTCATAGATAGTGTTAGAAAAGTCAACAGAAATGCGTATCTCCAATTGGGCTTGATTTATAAAGAAAAATTTGATGAAATTAAAATGGCGAATCAACATTTACAAACTTTTCTAAAGCGAAAACCAGAAGACTTAAAGCGCCAAGAAGCACTATACCATTTGTTTAAATTAAATGAGAAAGTGGACCAAGAGAATGCGAATGCATATAAAGAACAACTCACCCTAAATTATCCAGAATCACCCTACGCAAAATTTTTATTAGACCCAGAAAATTATGACGAAAGTGAGCTTCAAACACCAGAACGGCTATATGAAAAGGTCTATGCACTTTTTGAAGCGCAACAATTTACAGAACTACTTGAGTCCATTGCAATCATGGAGGTTATGTTGAGCGGTTCATCAGCAGCGCCTAGAGTAGCTTTGCTAAAAGCCAACACCATTGGTCGTCTTCAAGGCATAGAAGCATGGAAAAAAGAACTAGAAGAAGTGGCCAATGTTTATGGCACTCTTGAGGTTGGCGAACATGCCAAAAGGCTATTGGCAGAAATAAAGGCAACACAAAACCTTAGTGATAGAGGACCTATTTATAAAAACTATAAGTGGATTTTCCCTTTTCAAAACAAGCAAAAAGGTCAAATCCAACTTCTCGAAAAGACGCTCAAGGATGCGTTACAAGAAAGCCCAAAAAAATGGTCTGTGAGTATAGACACTTATGACGAAATCACTACATTTATCGTTGTTCATGGTATCCTCGACCCCAATGAGATTGAAGACTGGCTTGACTCGACAGATGAGAAAACAGTTACCCTAAGGGAAAGAAATTATTTTGTAGCTTTGAGTGCAACCTATCGAGACTACCAAAAAAACAAAACCTGGAAAAACAATCTATGATGAAAACACATGAAGTGAATAGTGTCTACAGCCGCATTGAAAAGTCAACTAGTATTAAAGGGAATCTCAAAACGAATTCGGATATTCGAATCGATGGTACAATGGATGGAAATATTGAAACAAAAGGCAAAATTATTGTAGGCAAAGGAGCTTCCGTAAAAGGCAATATTCTTTGTATGTATGCAGAAATTGAAGGGAAATTCAAGGGGAAAATCAATGCACAAGAAACACTGAGCCTCAAATCAGAAAGCGAGGTGTCTGGAGAAGTAACCATTGGGAAACTTATTGTAGCCTCTGGGGCCACGTTCAATGCAACCTGCACGATGGTAAACAATTCAGACAAAATAAAATCTTTATACGACAGTAGTGAAAAAACAGCCTAATCGCTGGTTGATTTTTTCCGGTCTTGTCTTTCAGATCGCCATAATCATGTTCCTTTTTATTGAGTTGGGACAATGGCTTGACGGAAAACACAATGAAGACCAAAACACCTTTACTCTTCTCTCTGTTTGTCTTGCCATGTGTTTTATTTTATATCTCATAATAAAACAAACTAAAAACATAAAGTGAATTCTGCTCGGTTAATCTTTCCTTATTTGTTCCCTCTTTTTATTGTCATGCTGGCAGCTTTTTTTGGCCATTATTATTTTGGTGAAGTGGCATTGACCCTTTTATTCATTCTTTATTCCCTCAACTTCATTTTAGCTGCTTTTCCTATTGTTGGCCTTTTTAGGGCTATTTTTATTCAGAAGAAAGGAGCCTTGTCTATTTATTTGTTGAGTATTTTGTTTAAAGTCGTGATGCTCGTTTTTTTCATTTTTGCAAAAAGACAAAATGATTTAAGCTTTTCTGAACTCAGCAAAACCACTTTTATGATTCCTTTTTTCCTTGCTTTAATAATGGAAATTTTTGCTTTTGCACGTTTTAACACCCAAGCACTGAAAATAGAAAAAGAAAAGAGGTAGAAAGATTCAAAATGGAAAGAAAACAACCATAAAATAAATAAATAAAAAAGGGTAAAAACAATTTCTTAATTTCTACTAATACACTACATTTGCAGCGCTTATAAAAAAGTTCAGAATACCATTTTTATGGCAATTAGGCACATTAAACTTATTTTATTTTTATTCTTTCTACCACTAAATGTTACTGCTGGCTTAGCAGAGACAAAAGAAGAAAGTAAGGGAGATTTAAAGTCAGATATCAGAGCCTACATCATGCACCACCTTTTAGATTCGCATGATTTCAATTTATTAAGTTATACCGATGAAGCTTCAGGAAAGAAAATTCATATAGGATTTCCACTCCCAGTAATTCTTTGGGACGACGGCCTAAAGATATTTTCATCTTCTGCTTTTCATCATGGCGAAACGGTTGCCCAAGTGGGAGACCAATACTATACTCTTGAGCATGGCAAAATATACAAGACTGATGCTGAAGGAACAATTGCTTATGACGAAAACCAGCATGCCACCAATGAAACGCCATTAGATTTTTCGATTACAAAAAGCGTAGTGAGTATTATCGTCACAGCACTATTAATGTTTTTCCTTTTTAAAGGCCTAGCAAGCTCCTACAGAAAAAACGGTCTTGTTGCGCAGGGGATAGGGCGCTTCTTTGAACCTATAGTACTTTATGTTCGAGATGAAATAGCAATTCCTAACATAGGAGAAAAACATTATAAAAAATACATGAGCTATTTATTAACGCTTTTTTTCTTTATTTGGTTTTTGAATCTTTTTGGACTCACACCGTTAGGAATAAATGTTACCGGAAACATTGCCATAACTTTTTGCTTAGCACTGATCACCTTTGTCATCACTAACGTCACAGCAAAAAAAGAGTATTGGAAGCACATTTTTTGGATGCCAGGCGTCCCCACCATAATGAAATTTGCATTGGCTCCAATAGAATTATTGGGCGTTTTTATTAAACCCTTTTCACTAATGATTCGGCTTTATGCAAATATTTCAGCCGGACATATTGTGCTAATGAGTTTAGTAGCTCTAATATTCATTTTTAAAAATTGGATTGGATCTAGCCTTTCGTTTGTGTTGGCTTTTTCAATCTCAATCATAGAAATTTTAGTGGCTTTGTTGCAAGCCTACATATTTACAGTTTTGTCAGCGTTGTATTTTGGCTTTGCTGTAGAAGAACACGATCATGAAGATCATTAAAACGAATGTTTAATTTTAACTAAATACAAATATGGAAATTCCAGTAATGATAGGAGCAGGTTTAGTAGTAATTGGTGTTGGCATCGGTATCGGAAATATCGGTAGAGGTGCTATGGAAGCCATTGGTCGTCAACCTGATGCCTATGGAAAAATTCAAACAGCGATGTTAATTGCTGCAGCACTTGTTGAGGGAATTGGATTTGCTGCTCTATTTGCGGTATCATAACCCTTTTCTTATTCTTATAGATAAGAACAAATTAACTTTTTAAGACGCATTAACCATGGAAAAATTAATTAGTGAGTTTTCATTTGGGTTGTTTTTTTGGCAACTACTCATTTTTGTGGGGCTGATATTTCTTCTCAAAAAGTATGCGTGGAAACCCATCTTAGACGCAGTCAATGAAAGGGAAACGTCAATTAAAGATGCTTTGCATGCTGCCGATGCAGCACGAAAGGAAATCGAAGCATTGAAAGAAGACAATCAAAAGGTATTCAAAGAAGCACGTGCTGAGCGAGAAGCTATGCTGAAAGAGGCTCGCAAGGCCAGTACTGAAATGATTGACCAAGCTAAAAAAGAGGCTAACCTTGAGGCAGAAAAGATTCTTACGCAAGCTCAAGAGGCCATCGAAAATGAGAAACGTGCAGCAATTAATGTGCTTAAAAATCAAGTAGCCAACATAGCAATGGATATTGCTGAGAAAGTGGTTGAGAAAGAATTGGATGATAAAGACCAACAATTAAAATTAGTTGGGCAACTCCTGAAAGAGGCTAACCTAAAATAAGCTTATGAAAATGAGTCGTGCTGCTTATCGATATGCCAAGGCTGCCCTAAAATTTGCCTCAAAGGAATCAGAGGCTCTGGGTGATGACATGGATCAAGCACTTGCTCTTTTGGAAGCTCATGAAGATGTAGCATCATTTCTTGAAAATCCACTCCTCCCAGCAAAAGCAAAAAAAGAAACGCTCATTAAACTAATCCCTCAACACACCAAAGCGTTTGCGCAATTGTTGGAGGTCTTGGCAACGAATAATAGGCTTTCTATTTTAGAGGCAGTTGCAAGACAATACAAAAAGCGGAACGAATTACAACAAGGACAGCTTTCAGCAACCGTTGTCACCGCTATACCCTTGACACCTGTATTAAAAGCGGAAGTTTTAGAAAAAGCAAAAAGCATTACTTCAAAGAAAATCCAATTGCAAAACCAAGTAGAACCCTCCATAATGGGAGGGTTTATTTTAACCCTTGGAGATATGCAATATGATGCAAGTGTAGCTCATAAATTAAAAGGCATAAAAACCGCCTTATTGGCAAAACAATAGAGATAAATAAGATAGAATCATGGCAGATGTAAATCCAGCTGAAGTTTCAGCAATAATAAAACAACAATTAGAGGGCTATTCCAGCGCCACTGCACTAGATGAAGTGGGAACGGTTTTAGAAGTAGGAGACGGAATAGCACGAGTTTATGGATTAACGAATGTTCAATACGGAGAATTAGTCGTCTTTGATGGAGGCTTAGAAGGCATGGTGTTAAATCTAGCAGAAGATCATGTTGGGGTAGTGCTCTTAGGGCCCTCTAAAGGAATAAAAGAAGGAGATACCGTAAAAAGAACCCAACGTATTGCTTCAATCAATGTTGGAGAGGGTATCGTTGGCCGAGTAGTGAACACCTTAGGAACGCCAATTGATGGCAAGGGCCCATTGGAAGGAGAAAAATTTGAGATGCCCTTGGAGCGAAAGGCCCCAGGAGTCGTTTTCAGGCAGCCTGTCAATGAACCCCTCCAAACAGGGATTAAATCAGTTGACGCAATGATTCCAATTGGCAGAGGGCAGAGAGAGCTTGTGATTGGCGATCGGCAAACGGGAAAAACAACAGTATGCATTGACACCATCTTGAATCAAAAAGAATTTTTTGATGCAGGTGAACCCGTATATTGTGTCTATGTTGCTATTGGTCAAAAAGCCTCAACAGTAGCAGCCATTGCAAAAACATTAGAAGACAAAGGAGCCTTGGCCTATACTACTATTGTTGCTGCAAATGCAGCAGACCCTGCTCCAATGCAAGTCTATGCTCCTTTTGCAGGAGCAGCTATTGGAGAATACTTTAGAGACACAGGTAGGCCAGCACTTATAATTTATGATGATTTATCAAAACAAGCTGTGGCTTATCGTGAAGTTTCTTTGTTATTGAGAAGACCACCAGGAAGAGAAGCCTATCCAGGTGATGTTTTCTACCTGCATTCTAGATTGCTAGAGCGAGCAGCCAAAGTGATTGCTGATGACACTATCGCCAAAGGCATGAACGACCTGCCTCCCTCTCTTAAAAGCAAGGTAAAAGGAGGCGGATCTCTAACAGCTCTTCCAATAATTGAGACTCAAGCTGGAGACGTCTCAGCCTACATACCAACGAACGTAATTTCTATTACTGACGGACAGATATTTTTAGAGGCAGACCTCTTTAACTCGGGCGTCCGACCTGCTATTAATGTGGGAATATCCGTTTCTCGTGTAGGAGGATCTGCGCAAATAAAATCAATGAAGAAGGTCGCAGGCACCTTGAAATTAGACCAAGCTCAATTTAGGGAATTAGAAGCTTTTGCTAAATTTGGTTCTGATCTAGACGCAGCCACTCTCAATGTGATAGAGAAAGGAAGGCGAAATGTAGAAATTTTAAAGCAATCACAAAATGATCCGTTCACAGTGGAAAATCAAGTGGCCATTATTTATGCAGGCTCAAAAAACCTTTTGCGCGCTGTGCCCGTAAATGAAGTCAAAAATTTTGAAAGACAATACTTACAGACATTGCAAAAAAAGCATCCTGAAACATTGCAGGGGTTGAAAGCAGGCAAACTAACGGACGATATAATTGACGCGCTTAACACTGTGGCGCAAGAAACGGCAGCGCAGTTTAAGTAGAAATGGCAAACCTAAAAGAAATACGCAATAGAATCGCGTCTGTATCTTCAACGATGCAGATCACTAGTGCAATGAAAATGGTCTCAGCAGCCAAATTAAAAAAGGCTCAAGATGCAATTACTGCCATGCGCCCTTATGCAGAAAAGCTTACGGGACTCATTCAAAACCTCAGCAGTGCAGATAATGGAGATCAAAAGAACCCCTATACTCAGACTCGGCCAATTCGGAAAGTACTTCTAATTGCAATTACCTCCAACCGTGGCTTATGCGGGGCGTTTAATACGAATATTATTAAAAACACTTTGAGTCAAGCTAAAAACGAGTATGCCGAAGCAACCGTTGAGGTAATTACTATAGGAAAAAAGGGAGGAGATATATTAACAAAAAGGCTAGATGTGAAAGCGCAGCATAATGAACTTTTGGACAGTGCGGCCTATGCAGAAACCTCAGTTTTAGCTCAACAAATTATGGATGATTTTGCTGAGGGACAATATGATAAAGTCGTGTTACTTTATAATCAATTTAAAAATGCAGCAACCCAATTAGTCAATATAGAAAACTATTTACCTATTGTTTTTCAAGAAACAGCTGAAGCTCAAACAGGGGATTATATTTATGAGCCCAATCAACAAGAAATAGTATCAGAACTACTCCCAAAGTCTCTAAAAATACAACTGTTCAAGGCACTCAAAGATTCTTTGGCAGGGGAACATGGCGCTCGGATGACAGCCATGCATAAAGCAACTGATAACGCAACTGAATTAAGAGACCAACTTAAACTTACTTACAACAAAGCAAGACAAGCCGCTATTACTAACGAAATTCTTGAGATTGTTGGTGGTGCCGAGGCACTCAAAGGCTAGTAATTCCTAATTTCTTCCAAAGCGGCTACTTTTTCGTTAATAATTGCAGGATAACTCTTTACTAATTTTTCTATAAGGGCATTTCATTTTGTATTTTTAAAACTAAAATCTATTCAGAAAATGATTCAGGTAGCTATAAAGAACAGCAGTACCAATGAAATCCCTACCTATGGCAGTGCCCAAGCTGCAGGAATGGATTTACGTGCGGATCTCTCTGAGGAAATCACTATAGCTCCATTTGAAAGAAAAATTATACCCACTGGATTATCAATTGCCCTACCTGAGGGATATGAGGCTCAAGTAAGGCCCCGAAGTGGCCTAGCTGCCAAGCATGGAATTACGGTGTTAAATGCCCCTGGTACAGTAGATGCTGACTATAGAGGAGACATAGGAGTGATTCTTATAAACCTTTCAAACACTAACTTTTCCATTGAACCAGGTATGCGAATCGCACAGCTAGTGATAGCTCAATACGCTACAATTTCCTGGGAGCAAGTAGAGGTTCTTTCAGATTCAGAAAGAGGGATAAGAGGCTTTGGGAGTACAGGAGCAAAATGATAAATTAATGAAGTTGAAAAAAAGTATCTATTACGGATTTTTGCTGTTGCTCTTTCTTGCTTTAGAGTCTTGCAAGTCTACCAAATTATTTCCTGCTGACACACCCAAAAAAAATGTTGATTTTGCTACTCTGACAAGCCAATTACAACGCGTTCAACCAAGCATATCAAATTTAACAGCGAGGATAAAGGCACAATACAATGATGGAAAAAGAAAGCAACAAATCATTGTTCAACTTCGAATGGCTTCTCAAAAAAAGATTTGGATGAGTGCCACAATGCTCGTCCCGATTGCCAAGCTACTGATAGAACAGGATCAAGTTTCGTTTTATGAAAAATTTCAAAAGACCTATTTCCAAGGAGATTTTAATTTGATTAATGCCCCTCTAGGGACCCGATTAAACCTCGAACAACTAGAACAACTTTTTTTAGCCAAACCTCTAGTGCCCTTATCGAAGGGAGATTGGAAATTAATTTCCCATCCTGAGGACTATGTGCTTGTTTCAAAAGTTAAAAAAAGCCCGATTTCCATCACCTTATTTTTTGACAGCAGTACCTTTCTGCTAAAAGAGCAACGTGTACTTATTCCTGGAACAGCAAATACATTAAGTATAAAATATGAAAACCACACACGCGTTAACGACCAATATTTTCCTCAAAAAATAGTAATCTCCTTTTTTGACGGTAAACAACTTCAACAACTCGATTTAGAATTCTCAAGAATCACATTGCCCAAAGAGCTAACCTTTCCGTTTGTGATTCCAAAAGGCTACAAAGAATTAGAATTATGAGAATTGGGCTGCCAACATTGTGGCTTTTTATTTTACTTTCTTTTTCTGCCTCAGCCCAAAGACCAAATAATGAGCAACAGCAAAAGCTAGAAGCTCAAAAACTTCGCTTACAAAAAGAGATTAAACAAATAAATCAATTGCTTTTTAAAAACAGAAAGCAGAAAAAGTCAGTTTTGAGCGAAGTAGAAGATATTGATGTAAAATTACAACTACGTGAAGAACTAATTAAAGTTAACAATCAACAAGCAAATGTTATTAATCGAAGAGTACGCATCAACGAAAAGGAAATAGCAGATCAACGAAAAGAATTAGAAAATCTGAAAAAAGATTATGCCCGAATGATTTTAGAATCATATGAAAGTAAATCACTTCAAAGCAGGCTGCTTTTTTTGTTTTCATCGGAGAGCTTTTTACAAGCTTTTAAGCGGATTCAATACCTGAAGCAATATGCTATATTTAGAAGAAAACAAGGGCTTTCTATTGCAAAAAAGACGCAGCTACTACAGGAACTAAATAAAACTTTATTAGTACAAAAAGACAAATTAGAGGCTATAGTTTCAGAGAATAAAAAGGAACAAGAAATACTCTTAAATGATCAACAACAGCAACAACGCTTGATAAAATCTTTACGGCGAACGGAGCGAAATCTAGCTGCTCAAATCAATAAAAAACAGGCACAAGCAAAAGCGATTGATAAAGAAATCGATCGGTTAATTAGGGAAGCAATTGCAGCCGCAAATAAAACAGCTGGAAGCAAAAATAGAAGTAGTTTTGAGCTGACCCCTGAAGCTAAATTGATTGCCGCCAATTTTGAATCAAACAAAGGACGCTTACCATGGCCATTAGAAGAAGGCGTGGTAGTACAGGGTTTTGGAAGACATGCACACCCTGTTGTCAAAACGACAATTGTTCAAAGTAACGGTGTCACTATTGCTACAAAGGCAAACGCTCCTGTACGTTCAGTTTTTGAGGGTGAAGTGATGTCGATTGTCACCTTTAAAGGAAGTAACCCTTTTGTATTAATACGTCATGGAAACTACATAACTGCTTATAAAGATTTAGGTAAAGTGTATGTGAAAAAAGGAGATAAGGTTTTAGCCAAACAAGAAATAGGAGCTGTTTTTACGAATCCCCAAACGGGAAAATCTCAACTTCAGTTTAGTATTTTCAAAAACAACGCACCACAAAATCCTAAAAGTTGGGTTTATAGGATGTGATGTATTATTCTTCCAAATACCAAACTTCTTCTTCCTGCGCATTTTTAACAAAAGAAAGCAAATTGTATGCTTTGCGTTTTGAAGTAAAACGGCCAAAAGCAACTCTATATAGCCCGTCAGGGCTTTCTTTAGCGAGTTCCGCATCATATCCGTTTGCTCTCAGTTGAGCAATCAAATTGTTTGCATTGTCAAGAGACCGAAAAGAACCCGCAATGACACTGTAGTATTTTTCATCTGAAAACACAACATCATCATTAGATAGGGGAGCCCTTCCTGTAGCTTCTGCAGCAACAGATACAGCCCCCAAGGTGCCTAAATCAAAAGTTGCTTCTTGAACATTTTTTTTGATTTTTTCCTGTGCCAACTCTTGTTGCTTTATTTTTTCATGAGTTACATAATTTTGCCCGAAATAATAAGCGCCAGCGATCAAAACGGCGGCCACAACACCTACCAAGGCATAACGCATTTTGGGGCTTTTGTTTTCATTTGTTAGATTTTCATCGTTTCCGTCGGGCTCGAACATTAAATCATCATTGTTTGAATTTTCCATAATTGAAATAATTTTAGGGGTTTCTGATTGAATAGAAATAAATAAAGGGCTTCTTTGGAAGTTTGGTAATCCAAATGCCTGAGTGTTGAAATTTATTTTACCCAAAGGTAAAAAGTGCCATTTTTTATCAGGGCTAAGTTGCATTTCACCCACACCAGGAAAACGCAAAACTTGTGTTTGTATTCTTTTTTTCCACAGACTTGCTTCTTTTTCAATTTTACGAAGCGCCTGTTCATAACTAATCGCCTCTTTTTGTGCATAATAATGAGCTAAAATACCATCGTTGGTAGACAACAAACGATTGAATAGAATTTCTTTCCTAGGAGGGAAAAAAGCTCCGTCATTTGTTACTGTAGCATGATTAGTTCGTGTCAAAAAAGCCCCAAAATTGGGCACCGTGACACATTCGTGCTGGTATAAAAGTTCTTTGATATACTGATAAAGAAGCATACATCAAAAATACTAAATTTATGCCAACATAATTTCTTTTGAAAAAAGACTACTAGTATTTTTAGTATTTTAAATAAAATTTTGCCCCTTGAATGCTTTAGAAGCCTGTTTGTTTTTACGATATCTTCCTGGAATAGGGCCAGTAAAAGAGCAAAAATTGCTCAGCCATTTTAAGACTCCATCGGCTATATTTGAGGCTTCAGAAAGTGATCTTTTGAAGATTGAGGGACTGGGAAGTATTCACACAAAAGCTATTCAAAATTGGAGAAAGTACAAACCTCACGTTCAACAACAAATAGACCTCATTGCAAAGCACCAAATTAAAACCTTGTTTTGGGGTGCTGAAAACTATCCAGAGACATTAGCATTTTGCCCTGATGCACCAGCAGTATTATTTTATAGGGGTAATTTAGATGTAGCTAGAAAAAGAAAAATAATAAGTGTGGTTGGTACTCGATCTCATACGCGCTATGGCGAAGAGATGTGTAAAATGATTATACAAAATTTGGCCCCATACGATCCTATCATATGTTCTGGTTTTGCTTATGGCATTGATATTGTGGCTCACAAAGCTGCTTTAGCCAATGGCTTAAACACCATAGCTTGTTTAGCACACGGTTTTAATACACTATATCCCAAAGAACACAAAAAATATCAAAATCAGATTGAAAAGCAAGGCGCCTTTTTTTCAGACTGTTTGTTTGGAGAAACGATAGAAAAAGGAAGTTTTCCTCGTAGAAATAGAATCATAGCCGGGCTAGGACATTTAACTTTAGTTATTGAATCAGCCTCTAAGGGAGGTAGCATGAACACGGCAGATTTGGCCAATCAATATGGGAGGGAAATATTTGCGCTTCCAGGAAAGGTTTCTGATGCTAAAAGCAGGGGTTGTAATTTGCTTATAAAACAACAAAAAGCAACCTTATTCTTTGATATTGAACAACTTCTAGAGAGCCTTCAACTCCTTAAAGAATCAAAACCAAAAAAACCAACTCAAAGAAAGCTTTTTATTTCATTAACTGAAGAAGAGCAAAAAGTCTTTGCTGCATTTCAAGATGGCGAACGAAAGCATCTTGATTTGCTTGCTGCTGAGTTAAAATGGGAGATTGGCAAAGTGGCAAGTCTGTTAATGATTCTCGAGATGAAAGGTCTAATTTTAGCCCACCAAGGGAAATATTTTGAAGTGATTTAATACCCAATTTTGCTTCTGACTCTTAATAAGACCTCTTGGGCAACTGCTCTTGCTTTATCAGCACCTTTAACGAGTGCTATTTGCACCTCTTCAGGGTTTTGGACATAATAGTCGAAGGTTTTTCTTTCTTTCCTGAAATGAGTCAGGAGAAGTTCAAAAAGGGCTGTTTTTGCATGCCCATAGCCCATGCCGCCATTTTGATATCTAGCACGTAATGCTTTTGATTCATCCTCAGAGGCGATCAGTTGAAAGAGTTGAAAAACCGTACATGAATCGGGGTCTTTAGGATCCTCTAATGGGGTACTGTCCGTTTGAATTTGCATAATTTGTTTACGCAATTGCTTTTCTGGCAAAAAAATGTTAACAGTATTGTTTTTGGATTTACTCATTTTTTGACCGTCCGTCCCAGGAATATATTGTTCATTTTCCTGAATTTTAGCTTGAGGTAGCACAAAAGTGTCTCCCATTTGATGATTGAATCGAGCAGCTACATCACGAGTAATTTCTATATGTTGTAATTGATCTTTCCCTACAGGGACAACTTCAGCGTCGTAAAGTAAAATATCCGCAGCCATGAGCATCGGATAAGAAAACAACCCGGCATTGATATCAGATAATGAGTCAGACTTATCTTTAAAAGAATGTGCCAGTGTGAGGCGTTGATAGGGAAAAAAGCAATTCAAATACCAAGCAAGTTCAGTGACTTCACTCACATCACTCTGTCGATAGAAATGTGTTTTTTCAATATCTAAACCACAGGCTAGCCAGGCTGCTGCTGTAGAAAAAGTATTTTCTCTAAGGGTGTTTCCATTTTTGATTTGCGTCAAAGAATGCAAATCAGCGATAAACAAGAAAGAATCGTTTTCTTCAGCTTTCGACAGGGCAATGGCAGGCAAAACAGCCCCTAGTAAATTTCCTAAATGAGGAGTTCCCGTTGATTGCACCCCAGTTAAAATTCTTGCCATTTAAACAAATTTTGACAAAGGTAAGATTCCTCAATTGGGAGTACAACTATTTCTTCACCTAAAGATTATCAAGTACTATTCAGGAATGCTTCTATTTAGTTTTCTACATTTGTTAAAATGGGAATCCAACTATTATTGAAGAGTACCAACTAATGAAAAAAACACTTCTTGTTTTATGGCGCATCTGGTTCTACTTGTTGACTGCCATTCCTGTTATCCTTTTATTTCCAATATTAGCAATAGTCCTATTTTTCCCCAATGGCTATTGGTTTTTATTTTGGATTGCTCGTAATATTTGGTCTCCTTTTGTGCTTTTAGGAACAGGTTTTTGGATTAAACGCACCAATAGTATTCCAGAGTTGAAATCTACCTCTATAATTATTGCCAATCATACAAGTTATATTGATATTTTTATCATGTTTAGACTTTTTAAAAAACCTTTTGTCTTTGTTGGAAAAAAGGAATTAGTCAAAATCCCAATTTTTGGTTATTTGTATAAACGTGCGGCTATAATGGTTAACCGATCTGATAAAAAAAGCCGTTTTGCGGTTTATGGGTTTGCAGACAAAGTGATCGCCAAAGGATATAGTATTTGTATTTTTCCAGAACAAGACTATGTGGATGAGTCAATTTTATTGAATCCTTTTAAAAGAGGGGCTTTTAAGATGGCGATTACAAATCAATTACCCATACTTCCACTTGTCTTTTATGATTGCAAGCGAAAATTTCCTTGGTACACTAGTTATGGTTATCCAGGGTCACTTCGTGTTAAAGCACTACCTAAAATAGAAGCAGAAATCCTAAAAGAGGAAGACCTAGAAAAACTTATGAAGGCGACTCATCAGAAAGTAAAAAAAGTATTATTAGAAGATGAAAAAAAGACAGCACTTCAAGCGATTGATTTGTGGCAAAAAATCAGCTCATCGGCCTAATATTTGCTACACTATAGCAAGAATCTGTCTCAAAATCGCGTAGTGCATTAATCATTTTAAAGACTTCAAATTTCGTATAGTTTTCTAAGCTTATGGGGGTAGAACTGATTTTTCCCTGAGCTAGCAATCGGGCACGAGCGGTGCCTTCCAGAAGCGGTTTATCTGGTGTAAACCAGCCCCCATTTTTCCTAAAAGCTATATTCCCATAAGAAGTATCTGTTAACAACCCATTTCTAACTATTAAGACATCATCAGCATCGCCTCGCTTTTGATATAATTCGCTTAGAAGGACTCTGTCTTCCCATTTTAATTCATAATTAATAGCATTATGTTCAACCAACTGAAGGTGAGCAATAGGGCTAAAAGCGTAGTTACTAAAACGCCATTCTCTTTGATTTTCATTATATGAAATGCGCAATTTAACCTTCCCTTTCTGATAAGCGTTAGGAATGTCAATGCCTTCTAAAAGGGGTTTTACAGGAGGCCTTTTAAAATAGGTTATGAAAGATTTAACATATCTCTTCTCGTGCCAAGAGGCGTGTTGCACTTGGCCATCTATGACGCCTATTGACTCAAACAGTGGGAATGTAGATTTTTTTAAATAGTTCTTCATATTCATCTTCTAAGGTACTTAGGTGCGTAATGCCACCCCCACTTCTGTAATAATAAAATTGGTCCTGCTTTTCGATAAAACGAATATTCACAGCACTTTCTAGTTTACGCCCGTCAAAAAGACCAAACACACCTGTATAATACCCGCGAGGGTTCTGCTCAACTTCCTTAATCAGTGCTGTCGTTTTTAATTTTGGAGCCCCTGTAATAGATCCTGCAGGCAATAGTTTCATCAAAAGGTCACCTCCGTTCTCTTTCCAATTAGGTGGCAAAGTTCCTCTAATTTCTGAACTGGTTTGCAATAGTTTTCCTTGAGTTGTTGAAATGGTTTCAACATATCTAAACTGTTTTACCTGCACGTTTTTGGCAATTTGTGAAAGGTCATTTCGAATTAAGTCTACAATAGTATTGTGCTCCAATTGCTCCTTTTGATTTTCTCTTAGGCGTTCACTGGCATTAGGAATAGAGGCGTCTATGGTTCCCTTCATGGGGAAGGCTGCAATTTCATCCCCTTCAATTTTGATAAAGCACTCTGGAGAAAACAAAACAAATTGGTTTTTTAAGTAAAGTTTATAAGGAGCATTAACACCATAAAAGATATCTTCAAGACTGTTTTTTAGCTTTATTTCTGTGGGGAAGGTGAGATTAACCAAAAAAGAATCTCCGCGATAAATGCCTTTATATACTCTTTCAAATGCAGATTTATAGTTTTCAAAAGGGAGTCTTTTTTTTTCAAGATTACTTAAGCCCACCTTCGGAGGTTTTGGCACATTAGTTTCACCCTTAACATTGAAAAACAAACCATTATTTGCTGCTTCATCAAGAGTGTAGAGTAAAGGTTTCTTAAATTCATAGTCAATGAGAAAGACAAAGGGGACCTTTTGTGTTAACCAGTTTGAAAATTGCTGACGAAATGCTTGCAACGGTGCAGCGCTTTATTATGAAGAGAGAGACTTTAATGTTTCTCTAATTTTGACTTCTAATTCCTCCATGAGTTCTGGGTTATCAGCCAAGAGTTGTTTCACAGCATCCCTACCTTGACCTAGCTTGGTGTCGTTATAACTAAACCAAGAACCACTTTTTTTGATGATTTCATAATTCACACCTAAGTCAATTATTTCTCCTACTTTAGAAATGCCCTCACCAAACATAATGTCAAATTCAGTAGTTTTAAAAGGGGGAGCGACTTTATTTTTAACCACTTTAACCCTTGTTTTGTTACCAAGCACTTCTGCATCTGCCCCTTTAATTTGAGTAGAGCGTCGGATATCTAAACGAACAGAAGCATAAAACTTCAAGGCATTTCCACCAGTGGTAGTTTCAGGGTTTCCAAACATGACTCCAATTTTCTCTCGCAATTGATTGATAAAAAAGACTGTACACTGTGTTTTGCTAATAGAACCGGTCAATTTCCGAAGGGCCTGAGACATCAATCGCGCGTGAAGCCCCATTTTGGAATCACCCATTTCACCCTCAATTTCACTCTTTGGGGTTAGTGCGGCAACAGAATCTATCACCACCAAATCAATAGCTCCTGAGCGTATTAAATTGTCAGTTATTTCGAGTGCTTGCTCACCATTATCGGGTTGTGAAATGATTAGTTCAGCCACATCAATACCTAATTTCTCAGCATAAAAACGATCAAAAGCATGCTCAGCATCAATAAAAGCGGCAATACCCCCTTGTTTTTGACATTGGGCAATCGCATGAAGCGTAAGTGTTGTTTTTCCTGAAGATTCTGGACCATAAATTTCAATGATTCGACCACGAGGATACCCACCTACCCCTAATGCAATGTCTAAACCAAGCGAACCCGAGGGGATGGCGTCAATTTCATCAACAATCGCTTCATCACCCAGTTTCATTACTGCTCCTTTTCCATACGTTTTGTCTAGCTTATCAAGGGTTAGTTGTAAAGCTTTTAATTTTCCTTTCTTTTCGTCTGCCATGATCTTAAAAATTGATTGCTACTAAAATACCAAATTCTCTCTATTCAACAGGGGTTCATTTAGGGGTTTATTAACAAGTTTTAGAAGTCAAATCAAGCTTAGATCATGAAAAGAAGTATATTACATTGTATTCATAAAAAATCTTAGCATGGGGAAAAAAGGAAAGGTCTTAACCCAAAGAAATATTAGGTTTATAGCACAGCAAAAAGTCTTTTTTGTTGCCACTGCAGCTAAAACAGGCACTATTAATCTTTCTCCAAAAGGGTTAGATTCGCTTCGAGTCCTAAATCCAAGTACTATTGTATGGTTAAACTTGACAGGGAGTGGAAATGAAACAGCGGCTCATCTAATGCAGACTCCTAGGATCACACTAATGATGTGTGCTTTTGAAGGCGCTCCTCAAATATTGCGGATCTATGGAAATGGTGCAACATACAACCCCTCCCATTCACTATTTCAAGAATATTATTCTTTATTTTCCCCCAACGTTGGGGCGAGACAAATTATCGAAATAAAAGTGGAGATGGTTCAAACCTCTTGCGGTTTTGGTGTTCCGCTAATGGACTTTAAAAACGAGCGAACAGCTTTAAACGATTGGTCAAATAAACTTGGAGCGTCTGAAATTGAGACATATCAAAAAAAGAAAAATGTGAGAAGTTTAGATGGCTTTAAAACAGATATCTCCGAGACCTCCTAACAAAAACTTAGTTCTGAAAAGGGCTAATTTCTTTTAAATACGCTATTTTTGACCTAGTCTCTTCAACTTAAACTATATAGCATGCAACTGTATAACAAATTAAGTGCAAAAGAGCGTGAGCACCTCCTAGAACAAGCTGGTGAAGAACGCCTCACCCTGTCCTTTTATCAATACGCAAAAATCAGAAACTCAACATTGTTTCGGGATTATCTATTTATTCATTGGGATGAACTCAATGTATTAGGAAGAATCTACATAGCCAATGAAGGCGTCAATGCTCAATTATCTGTCCCAGCACCAAATTTTGAAGCATTTAAGACACATCTCGATAGTATAGAATTCTTAAATAATGTAAGATTAAATATTGCTATTGAACAAAACAATAAATCTTTCTTAAAACTTAAAATCAAAGTACGCAACAAAATAGTTGCCGATGGACTAAATGACAGCAGTTTTGACGTCACGCAGAAAGGTCAACATCTTGACGCTGAAAAGTTTAATGCTCTTTTGGACGATCCAAACACAGTTTGTGTTGACATGCGGAATCATTATGAAAGTGAAATTGGCCATTTTGAAGGGGCTATTACACCCGATGTGGACACCTTTCGAGATTCTTTACCCAAAATAGAAAAAGATTTATCGAAATATAAAGAAGATAAAAATGTACTGATGTATTGCACTGGAGGCATTCGATGTGAAAAGGCCAGCGCTTATTTTAAGCACAAAGGATTTCAAAACGTTTTTCAATTGGAAGGGGGCATAATAGAATATACAAGACAAGTACGAGGAAAGGGATTGAAAAATAAATTCCTTGGAAAAAATTTTGTTTTTGATGAACGAAGAGCAGAAAAAATAACAGAAGACGTCATTGCGAGATGCCATCAATGTGGAGCACCTTGTGACACTCATGTCAATTGTGCTAATGAGGCGTGCCATCTGTTATTTATTCAATGCGAAAGCTGCCAAAAAAAGAGGGAGCAATGTTGCTCAGCAAAGTGTCAGGAAACGATTCATCTTCCTTTAGAAAAACAAAAACGCTTGCGAAAAGGGACCCATAACAGTAATAGAATTTTTAAAAAAGGGCGCTCTGATACACTTAAATTTAAACACTAATTTAAGAACAGACGAGACAGTGATTGTTCTAATTCCACGTATCTTTACCTTGATTTTATGTTATGAGCTGTAGTCAGTGCAAATCGTCAAACGGAACGCCTAGAGGCTGCAAGAGTAATGGAACTTGCGGCACAGATTCATGCAATAAACTTACTGTTTTTGATTGGTTAGCCAATATGCAACTGCCTTCGGGGCATACTCCTCAGCCTTATGTGGAAGTACGATTTAAAAACAGCCGAAAGCAGTTTTGCCGGTATGAAGAGGGTTTAAGTCCCAGTGTGGGTAACATGGTAATTACTGAAGAAAACCATGGTTATGATGTGGGCATGGTAACCTTAGCCGGGCCTTTAGTTGCCTTGCAGATGAAAAGAAAAAAAAAATTAGCAAACCCTGATTCAATTGGAACTATTCTGAGACTGGCAAACGATCAAGAATTAGAAATATGGGAAACAGCCAGAAAAAGAGAAGCAGCTGTACAAAAACAAGCACGCGAAATAGCACTTCGATTGGGATTGGAAATGAAGCTCTCTGATGTTGAATTTCAGGGAGATGGTAAAAAAGCAACTTTTTATTATACCGCAGAAAAAAGAGTAGACTTTAGGCAACTTATAAAAGATTTTGCACAAGCTTTTTCTATTCGTATAGAAATGCGACAAGTAGGATTACGTGAAGAGGCCTCAAGATTGGGTGGAATAGGTTCCTGTGGAAGAGAACTCTGTTGTTCAACATGGTTGACAGATTTTAGATCAGTTTCAACCGGGGCAGCACGTTATCAGCAACTTTCACTCAATCCAACTAAACTTGCGGGACAATGTGGCAAATTAAAATGCTGCCTCAATTACGAATTAGATGTATATCGGAAGTCACTTAAAAAATTTCCTAGAACCGAAACTAAATTACACACACAAAAAGGAGTTGCTGTGTTTCAAAAAATGGACATCTTTAAAGAACTACTGTGGTATAGCTATAAAGACGACTGGATGACTTGGCATAAATTAGCGTTAGAGGATGTTCTTGAAATTATAGAAAAAAACAAAGCAAAAATTACTGTAACTAGCCTAGAAGATTTTCAGAGAGAAAGTTACGAAGAAACTGACAAAGCCCTTTTTGAAAATACAGTAGGACAAGATAGTTTGACCCGTTTTGACTCTTCAAAAAAACAGAATAAAAGGAGCTCAAAAAGACGCTATAACAATAGGAGAAAAAGAAAAAATAATGTTTAAAAAACCATGGTTTCTTGTTTTTCTTTTTTTGAGCTGCGTTACCAGTCCTTATCCCTTAGAATATAAAACGATGGATGGCTATTGGTCAGCTTCACAAACACTTACTTTCACCCTTGAGGAAACCCTTTTAGAAGCACCACATAATCTGTATTTACATTTGCGAAACACAGATGACTATGCTTACAGCAATATCTTTTTAATAGCACAAATAAAAGATAGTACGCAAGTTTATGCCCTAGATACGTTAGAATATGCCATGGCCAATGTTGACGGAAGCTGGTTGGGAAAAGGTTTTGGTGAGGTTAAAGAAAGTGTGTTGTGGTGGAAAGAAAATCTTACGCTAGAGGCAAAGGGTCCCCTAACAGTTGAGGTTCAACACGCCATGAGAAATTTCAGAAAGGAAGATGGCGTTGCCCAATTAGAAGGCATAGTAGGAGTAGGTTTGGGTATTGTTCTTCAAACTCAAGAATAACAAATGGCCAAAAAAAGAAAAAATAAAAGAAAGCAAACAAAGAGGCCATTCAGAAGGTGGTTGCTCTTCTTTTGGGCCTTTTTTTTAAGTGTAATTTTAAGTATAATTGTGATATTTTTGGGAGCTGCCAAAGGGCTATTTGGTCCTATGCCAGATCTACAACAACTAGAAAACCCCAAAACAAACTTGGCCACACAGATTATCGCTTCGGATGGACTTGTTTTAGGGAAATTCTTCTACAATGAAAACAGAACACCTATTGCCTATGAGACCCTTCCTAAACCCTTAGTAGAGGCACTGATTGCTACAGAAGACGAACGTTTTTATGAACACTCAGGCATCGATTTCAAGGGAACCCTTAGGGCTTTTGCTTATTTAGGTTCACGGGGGGGGGCAAGCACTATTTCACAGCAGTTAGCACGTCAACTTTTTGTGGGGGCACACGCGAGCAACACTTTTTATAGACTGGTTCAAAAGGTAAAGGAGTGGGTTCTAGCAGTGCGCTTAGAAAGCCGATACACCAAAAAAGAAATCTTAACAATGTATCTTAACATTTATGATTTCAATTATCAAGCGGATGGTATCGAATCTGCTGCAAGAATTTATTTTAATAAAAAACCATATGAACTAAACATTCAAGAATGTGCAACACTGGTGGGCATGTTGAAAAACTCCTCTCTATACAATCCTATTCGTCGAGCCGAACTAACCAAAAGAAGAAGAAATATTGTTTTTCAGCAGATGTATCGCAACAATCTGTTTGATTTACAGACGTTGGACTCTCTAAAACAACTGCCTCTTGAAATTGATTATACTCCTCAATCTCACCGAGAGGGATTGGCAACTTATTTCAGAGCCTATCTTCAAGAATTTATGAATCGATGGTTAAGAGAAAACCCAAAACCAGACGGGACTAAATATGATTTGTTTCGTGATGGGTTAAAAATTTATACCACCGTAGATTCCCGTTTTCAAGACTTAGCTGAACAAGCAATGAATGACCACATGAAAAACTTACAAATGGAGTTTTTTAGACAAAATACAGTAAAATTGAACCCTACTGCTCCATTTTTAGACTTGAGAGAAGGAGAAATTGACACGCTACTTAAAAGAGCTGCTTATCGATCAGAACGGTGGAGAAAATGGAGCAATAGAGGAGTAGATGAAGAATTGATTTTAAAAAGTTTCTATGATGAGGTTCCGATGACTGTTTTTAGCTGGAAAGGAGAAATTGACACCATTATGACTCCAATGGATTCTATCCGTTATTACAAACACTTTTTGAGGAGCTCTTTAATGTCAATGGAACCAAAAACAGGGCACGTTAAAGCTTGGGTAGGGGGTTTCAATTATAAACATTTTCAATATGATCAAGTAAAACAAGGGCGTAGACAAATTGGCTCTACTTTTAAACCCTTTTTATATGCTACAGCTATAGACCAATTGAAGTTATCACCTTGTGATCAATTGCCCGATGCTCTTTTTTGTATTGAGGCAATGAAGCATGGCAACACCAATGCGTGGTGTCCCAAAAACTCAGGAGATCGATATGGTAGAATAAGAACCTTAAAAAATGCTTTAGCAAATTCGGTAAATACTGTGAGCGCTCGTTTGATGGATCAAGTAGGCCCACTACCTGTGATCTCACTGACGCGTAAAATGGGAATAACCTCTAGAATTCCTCCGGTACCATCAATAGCCTTGGGGACACCAGACATCAGTTTGTTTGAAATGGTAGGTGCCTACAGCACTTTTGTCAACAAAGGAATTTATGTAAAACCGGTGATTATCACGCGAATTGAAGATAAAAACGGTTTGGTTCTTTTTGAGGTTGTACCTGAAACAACTGATGTTTTAAGTGAAGAGGTGGCTTATGTTGCGCTCAACTTGATGGAGGGAGTAACGCAACATGGCTCAGGAGCACGACTTAGGCATAGTGGATTTGATGAAAATAATCCAATATACAAGCAGGTTGTAACAGGATATCCATTCAGTTTTGAAAATGCCATAGCAGGCAAAACAGGAACCACACAAAACCAGAGTGATGGATGGTTTATGGGAATGGTTCCCAACTTGGCCACAGGTGTTTGGGTGGGAGGTGAAGACCGCTCCATTCATTTTAAGGATATTGGTTATGGACAAGGGGCTACCATGGCCCTTCCCATATGGGCAAACTATATGAAAGGACTATATAATAGCCCAGAATTAGGCGTTTCTCAAGACCCTTTTTCTGAACCAGGAGAAATAACTATCCGATTAGATTGTGAATCGATTGAAAAGCAACAACTCCTAAATACAGATACGCAAGAAGAAGATTTAGATTCTTTTGGGTTTTAATTCAAATAGCCCGTTTGATCTGAAGCATACCATTCGGCAAAAGCAGTAGCAGTTTCTCTTAATTTAAGATGGTGAAGCGCCAAGTTATTGGGGAGCTGTTTTATTAATATATTGGCAAAGTCAATAATCATCATCTCACAGGTAGGCTGATAGGCAACTCTATAAATCTTATGCCCTTGAGCCTCCATTGTATCAGCCAATTCTTTATGTGGAGAGTTGCAATTTAGAACGGTAGCATGATCCAAAGGGTTTACAATTTCCCTTTTAACAACCTCCTTGAGATCACCAAAATCGATGAGCATGCCAAATTTTACATTAGCTCTATCATCAATGGGTGTGCCTAAAACGGTTACATCCAATTCGTAACTATGGCCATGTACATTTTTGCAAAGACCATCATAGCCATACAATGCATGACCTGTTTCAAATTTGAACTGTTTTGTTATGCGTATTTTATCGCTCATTTTTTAAAGTATGACTTTAATTTAGATTGAGTGGTTTCTTGCCGGGCTAGTTTTCCAGTTATAGCAGCATTTTCAAAGAGTTCTATTTGCCAATTTGCGGTGTTTTTCCAATGCCAAGCACGAAGTGTTTTTACCGCTTCAATTGGATAGGCCGCAAACTCATTCGCTCTTTCTTGCACTTTTTCATCTAAAGCATCAAAATCTTGAGCTATTTCAGCATACAAGCCTTTTTGCATAGACCAATTGGCATTGCGCCATTGTGTAGCAGCGAGTGATAGTTCTTCAAAAGCGGTAGCTCCAATTTTTCGGATCACAGCAGGGGCAATGACAAAGGGCCCAATACCTATGGAGAGCTCAGACAGTTTAACAGCAGCATTTTGATGGGCAATCACATAGTCGCACCCTGCAACAATACCTAAGCCACCTCCCACCACTTTACCTTGTATGCGACCAATAATTAATTTTTTCATTTGTTGCATACGAATTAAAATATGAGCAAAACCTGAAAAAAAGTGGGTCGCTTCTTCATCAGATGATAAGGTTGATAGTTCCTTTAGTGAGGCCCCTGCACAAAACGTTTTTTGACCCTGACTTTGGATAACAATAACCCGAACAGAGTCGTCTCGATTCAACTGTTCTAAAGTATCAGCAATTTCTGTCATCATAGCACGTGATAAAGCATTGCTGAGAGCAGTATTATTTATCTGAAGGGTGCCAATTTGATTATTGATAGATAAAGACACTGCATTTTCCATAGGCATAAAAATAAACAAACTCAGGGGTCTTTAGAAACTTTTCTTATTCTTGTGACAAGAAATTAAATTAATTTGCCCCTAGGAAGAATAGGACTTACTATTTTTGTAAAAATTTAGTCATGCAAAACATACTTGTCCCCATTGGCATCTCACCTCACGCCCAAAAAACTTTTGAGTATGCCATGGCGTTATCTGAGTGTCTTGAGTTAAATATATTTGTTATAGATGCCTACCCAATGCAAATAAAACCGAATCAAATTTCTAATATAAAAGCTCGTTTAGAGGAGGAAAATCAATCTCGTATACAACAAATGATAAAAAAGTTGAAATCTTCAAAGAAGGAGGTAAAAGTTGTAAAGAGTAATGCAGATTTGTTAGGAACAATAAAAAAATTGGATCAAAGAATAGGGTTAGATTTAATTGTGGTTCCTCCCTACAGTAATGATATAGATGAGACTATATTTTTAGGATCTACCGCGGGGAGTATTATAAAAAAAACAGATATACCCGTTTGGGTGGCCCCTATTGGTAAAGCATTTGAGCCTCCTAAAAACATGTTGTTAGCCTTTAAGTCAGGAGAAATTAAAAGTACTCAAATATTGGCACCACTATTAAAAATTCAAGATACGTTCAAGACGTTATTAAATTTATTATTGGTCAAAGTACCTGGTTTTTCAAAGCAGAATCATGCGCTAGATGACACTATTTTATCTCGCTCAGAGAAATTGAGGTATTCAGAAAATGCAACAGTGTATCAAGGTGTTTTAGAGTATTTTCAATCTGTTAATCCAGATCTACTCGTTGTTTTTAAAAGAGAACGTGGATTTTTTGAAAAACTCTGGGAATCTAATGTTGTTTACAAAAAAGACTTTTATTGTACTATCCCCCTTTTGGTGCTAAAAAATAAAACCTAAAATCAGGTTTTTGATGTGTCGTTTATTACTATTTGTATTTACTACACTATTTACAGCAAACTGTTTGGGCCAGTCTTACCTTGCAGTAGATGTGGATAATGACCTCTATTTTGGGACAGATCGTTATTATAGCAGTGGTATTTTTTTAGAATATGGAAAGCGATTAGACACGACATCAATAGACAGCCTAGGACCTATAAGGACAGAGCACTGGACCTTAGGTCAAGAGATTACAACACCCCATTTGCGTTTGACAGAAAGAATTGAAAAAATTGATTATCCCTATAACGGATGGTTGTATTTGGGGTATGCACAGGAGCATTTTAAAAATCCTAAAAAGGGACAAGGTTTTGGGCTTCAATTAGGAGTTACTGGGGCAAATGTAAGTCTGGCTAAACCCGTTCAGAACACCTATCACAAAATTATTTTAGGATTGCCTCCGCTAAGTTGGCTAGCTACACAAGCGCAAACAGTTCATGCTAATTTGTTTATGACTTATTATAGAGGTTTCTCCAGCGGTAGAAATCTCGATTGGGTCTTCTATGGTAAAGCTCAAGTAGGAACATTTCAAACTACTGCACGCGCACGGTTTGGGTTGCAATGGAGTACTTTTGAAGGGCTTCCTTTTTTTGGAAATCGACTAGAAATTTTATCGGAAGGACTAGCCTTGTATATCGGTATGCAGGGTGAATATAGAGGACACGATTATGCCGTTGAGGGGAGCTTGTTTAAAAACAATGCCGCTTTAGATATAGAAGCAGTCCCCCTAAAACAAGAATGGGAGTTTGGTTTGATCTATCATTTCAAACAGTGGCGTTTTCTGACTCTTTTTAACAATGCCTCTAAGGATGTAAAAACACAACGTTTTTCTAGACACAATTATTTAAATATTACAATAACTAGACTATTTTAGTAGAAATTGTAATTATGAAACCTCTAGCCCTATTCCTTATCCTCTTTTTTTTAAACCTATCATGTGTCACTATCAAAGTTTACGAAACCCCAGAAACAGGGTACCAGGCAGAAGAACAACACGAGATAATACGATCAGGAGAATTTATTGATTTTGGAAACCATAAAGCGGAGGTGTTTTATTTTGGAAAAGAAAAGAGTCCCCAGGGGGTGTGGCCTCTAAAGTATAAAAAGAAGGGTGATACATTAGCCCCTATCACCTCAGACATGAATAAAGAAATGCTGCTTATTTTGGACGGCCAAGTAATGCCCAAAGGTTTTTCTTTAGAGGTTCTAAAACCATCACAAATAGAGCGTATAACGGTGCTTAAAGACAGTATTGCCAGTGCAAAATATGGGCACCCAGCTCAACAGGGTGTCATTGAAATCTTGCTAAAGAAAAAGGAATAAATTTTTTCAGTAAGTTGGTTTCGATTGGAATAGTGGATAATTAAGACCCAAGACCCATCCAGTATAACTATTGGTCTGGATAGCAAAAAGGGGTTCATTTTTTTTAGTGAACCGAAATTGAACTTCTAGGCTAAATTCTTTCCAAATAGTATAATCTACACTTGCACAAAAACCAAAACTATTTTTTAAGATTCCAGAAGGAATATTTTCAATTAGAACCGGTTTTTTTGGTGGTGTTCTGGAGGCTCCTTTTTGATATAAATTATATTGTAAACTCAGCCCAAGATGTACTCTTTTATAGGGAAAAAGTCTTATTCCCAAAGGAACGCTGAAATAGGTTAATCGATCTAAATGGATTGTGTTTTGTGTTTCATAAGTGTAGTTTTTTGGAATATAATCAAAGCCAGAAATAAGGGCAAGAGACTTAGCCGGTTTATACATTACTCTGATTTGAGCCAAATAGTTTAACCTGGGTGACAATACTTTATTTTCTGGTATCCAATACGTTGTACTGCCGATTAGATCAACTTCCCAAGGGGAGTAGGCACTCCCTAGATCTGGTCCTTGTCGATATTGTTCAATCAGCAAATATCCATCTTGTGCAAAAAGAGCTGCACTTCCAATGGGAAAAAACAATAGTAGTAGAAATAGGGGAATTTTTTTTTTCACTGTTTTTTTAATTCAATCAGAGATCATTAATGTAACCAAAAATTATAAGATGGCCCTCAAGATTAGTTATCTTTAAGAAAACAAGAAAATCGTGAATAAACTTTTTATAATTTTTGTTTTGGGCTGCCATATAGGTCTTTCCTATGCTCAAATACCAGTATCAAAAAACCCACCAGAAGACTATGATTCTTTCCCTTTTGGACATATCACAACAGGACAAGAAAAGCAAGAAATGTTAAATGTAATTGACCAATTCATGATTGCGGTCAACACTAAATCTAAGAAGCTTTTTGATCAAATTTTATACAAGGGAATTCAGAGAATTGTTACACAAGTAGATGCAATAAAGACAAGTACTACAATATATGACAACGATAAGCGTCTTCAAAACTTGGCGAGTAAACCTGAACAATATAAGGAGCGCTATTGGGATGCCTTGATTGTTTCTGATGGGAACATTGCTTCTGTTTGGGCGCCCTATGATTTTTATCTCAACGATAAATTTTCACATTGTGGAGTTGACTTATTTTACCTCGTGAAGGAAGGAGGCGCATGGAAAATAGCGCATTTTGGGTATACCATTGTGAAAGATTGTAAAAAGGAAAATTAAAAAAAGAAAAAGTGGATGTAAAAAGAGGCTTACCACAAATCATATTCAGACAAAACGAATAAAAACCGAACTTCATTCGCCTCAATTATCCACTTTTTCTTAGCAATTTTTATATTGTAAAAATAGAGGTCTATAAAGTTGAATTATACCCATTTGAATATGAAGAACTTATGCTACTATAACAGTTTCTAATACATCAAAAACACACAAGCCCCAAAGAAGTGTTTCTACCGACTAGCATATTTTGTTGATAAGAATGAACGCGATAGCCTTTAATAGAATGAAGGAAAAATATGTTTAGCTTTTTCTATTTAAATCAATTATCAAGGCTACAAAAGTGATAATGATACAAATCGTTGTAAAAACACCTACGAAAGAAGGATTCATGTTAGTTAGTTTTTTTAATTACTATTTGTTGTGTTGAGGGTTCTTATTGCCACCAATCATAAACATATAAATTTTGATTGTATTTCCACCATTTTTTGGCAAATTCCATGTGTAAATCGGATGGTATGTAAACGGAATCTCTATCGTATTCATTTTTAAAGATTACATGAAGTATTTGCGTGTTTTTTGTAGAAAATATAGTATCACCAATGCTAACTGCATTATTTCCAAAAGAAAATGCTCCAGCATAAACATCAATTTTACCAAGGGTATTGTAGGCACTTTCGATTATGGAATCTAAAGGGGACCCTTCCTTCCACTGAAAGGCAACAAGGTGATGTAATTTTTTAGTGGGAGCGTCATCATTTTTAGCTGATTGATCTGCTTCCAAATTACATCCAAATGTTAAGTAAATAAGTGCAACAAAGAGAATTGGTTTCATATTTAATTGTTATTATGCCACTAAATTAAATCTTTAATAACGGGACTTTATTTTATCTACAGGTCTCAAAAGCCTGAAAGCACCATAGAGTTCTTTATATCCATAGCCATTTAATTTTAATCTAATTTTAATTTTATATCGGTCTTGATTGAGTGTTTTCCATGAGACTTCCAAAATATCTAAAGGGTTGACATCACCCAGACGATCTGTTGGGAAATTTCTATTTTCTAGCTTGGGTACAGAATTTACAATCAATTGTATTTTATTTTTCTTCGCTTCTAAAATTTTGATGGTTTTATCTAAAAAAGCAATCAATCCTATTTTATTCATCGCATTAGAAGACCCTTTGAGTGAGTATTTAATGGTTTTATCGATACTACAAACATCTAAAAATTTGGCATATAAAATATTTTTCTGTTTGATAAGTTTTGCAAAGGTTTTTAGAGGATCAAGACCATCTAAATCGTCAAACAAAATTTCAAGAGAATCATCTCCTTGTTCTTTCACATTGAAAGACAAGCTGCCATTATATCCATCAAACCTAAACTCCATAGTTTCTATGCTACATTCATCAAGTTTTAATTGTTTTATGAAGAAGTTTACTTTTCCATTTTTTGTTTTTTCAATGGCAAAGGTTGTGCTGTTGTCAAAGTCTTTGACAAATATTTTTTCATTTGAATTGGCACTCTCTTGATATTCCCACTGAGCATGAATGATTTGAATAGAGAACAGAATAAGGCAGAGGGCTTTTAGGTAGAGTCTCATGATAAATATAGTTTATGGAAATAAAGATACAACGAACAGAATAATCTTAGGGTATGGTTAAAAAAATAAACCCTCCCCAGGGAGGGTTTTAGAGGATAATTAATATTTAGACCTTAATCAAAAAAATAGGCTACAAATTCTGGAGGCGTTTGTCCTGCCATTCTTTGTGAGGCAATAGCTTTTGATTTGTGATGCGCTTGATGTTCATAGGCTTTAGTAATTGCTCTAACCCTTGGCATTTTAACTCTCCCAAAGAGTTCAATGGTATCTTTGTTTTTAGAGACATCATATTCATCTAGACTTTTCAACACCCAATTGTAGCCGTCATCCACAGTTGACAATAATTCTGCTTTCGTTTGGATGGCTTTCATATCTATTTTTGGAGCCTCAATGCTTAGGGCGGTAGAAATCATATTGTAGTTAGCACCTACGATATGTTTTATGTCTTCGGAGAAACTCCGCGCTTCTTCATTTGATTTAAAATCTAACTTCACTTCTGGCATGCTATCAACAAGAGCAAGAGTATGTTTTTTTGATCTTGTCCAATCCATCTTATAAAATTCCATTTGTTCTTTTTCAAAGGTATAATCTGGTTTTTGACTTGTTTTGGTTTCACTACAGGCAATAAGGCTAGTTAAAGTAAAAAGGAAAATAATTTTTTTCATATTTAATTATGTTTTGAGGTTAATATACAAAGAAATAGTTCATACTACTTATAGTAAAGCATAGTCTTCAAAAAGTTCCCTAGTATATCAGAAATTAACTGACCACAGAAGTATTGTGCTTAATTACAGTTGAAATTTCGGTAATTTCTGTGGCAACGCCTCCAGATCTTTCGGCATGTTCTTTTATCAACTCTTCGTTTTCAGCATTGTAGACACAAAACACATTGTCTCCAGCAACATAACTTGTTTCTTGCTGAATCATTTTGCCCTCATTTCGCATCTCTTCTAGCACATCTTCTGAAGCCTTGCCACCTTTATTCATTTCATGTTTAGGAATTGAAGATGCGCCCTGCATAGCTCTTCTAATAAGATATTTTTTCATTTTGAGTTATTTATGGTTAATTCAATTACAATATAGAAAGATTCTGTTTTGATTCATACTTAAAGGATTAAAAACTTGACCTGTTGACTTTATTTATTTTGAATTAATCTAATTACGTATTAGTGTAGTCTCTTGTTTACTATAATGATTTAAAATATTTTAGTTCAAAATTTAACGAAAAATGGAAAAATTAAAAATCAGCAACAGTTGTGTTAATTGTGAAAACCTTGATGAAACACTAAAAACGTGTGGAATTCATAAGGTTGAAGTGAGTGAAAAATATACTTGCGACGAATTTGAAACGACAATATAAAGACTGTTTAAGTACCCACTAACTTTGCCATAGTTAAATAGGGTACAAATCAATCTATATCCTTGGCAAAGGATACAGCGTTTCTTATTTGAATGACCCTACCTCTTAATTGTTCAATACTGAATCTTTAT
>NTKF01000006.1 GCA_002457295.1 Flavobacteriales bacterium MED-G22 | reverse complement strand
CCTCTCCATAAAAAAGACTTTTTGCAATGGGTTGAAGTTTTTGAATGAGTTGCACTAAAACATTTTCTGGGATCGGTTTGTTTGAGCAACCTTTAATCATAATTGGTTTTCCTTCAAAATCATTCCAATCAAAAGTAGCCATCCAATCAGAAAATAGAGTATTTTCTAATTGCGTTAGATCACCATGAATAATTTTTTTAGCATAAGGAGCTAAATAAGTTGTTATCAAAAGTGTTGCCCAAGCTGGAATTATTGCTTCAGTGCTACAATGTAAGGCGATAAAATGATTTTGATATGCACTCCAGTCGTGAGCTTTTAATTGAGTGCGATAGTCTTTTTCTCTTAAAATAAAGCCTTGTTCCAACCATTGAGAAAGGTCCAAGAGGGTTCTGACTCCTTGAGGATAGTAGTCCTCTAAATCGAATTGCACCAGTGCACTTTGGGCTACTTTGTTCTCAATTGAATCAGCCATTTCAAAGCATTCCTAATTCTAACTTGGCTTCCTCACTCATCAAATCTTGACTCCAAGGGGGGTCAAAAGTAATTTCTACTTCTGCATCTTTAACCTCATCCAATGATTTCACTTTCTCTTCAACTTCTACAGGAAGCGTTTCAGCAACTGGACAGTTGGGCGTGGTGAGGGTCATCAAAATCTTTACTTCGTCAGCTTCGTTAACAAACACATCATAGATCAATCCTAATTCATAAATGTCAACGGGAATTTCTGGATCATAAATAGTCTTTAATACATTCACAATTTTATCTCCTAATTCAGCAGTTGCTGTAGTATTATCTTCCATTGTTATTGAATTTGAGTTTGAAAGGCAAGGGCATACAATTTGATTTGTTTGATCATTGACACTAGGCCGTTTGCTCTGGTGGGTGATAGGTGATCTTTTAATCCAATTTGGTCAATAAAATCTGTTTCTGCAGCTAAAATTTCTTGAGGTGCCTGGCCAGAATAGACTTGAATTAATATGGCTATAATTCCCTTTGTGATGATGGCATCACTATCTGCCGTGAAATAAAGTTTTGCTTCATTCAAATCGGCATGAACCCAAACTTTGCTTTGACAGCCCTTAATAATATGGTCTTCTGTTTTATATTTTGGATCAATTAAAGGTAAGCTTTTACCCAATTCAATCATATGTTCGTAGCGTTGCATCCAGTCCTCAAAAAAGCTGAATTCTTCAATTATTTCTTGTTGTGCTTCTTTAATCGTTTTCATAACTTCAAGATATTGAATTATAGCAACATTTGAATTGCTTTTTCTACCCCAGCAATGAGCCGATCGATTTCTTGGAAAGTGTTGTAAAAAGAAAAAGAGGCACGAATAGTTCCAGGAATTTCATAATAGTCCATTATTGGCTGAGCACAGTGATGGCCCGTCCGAACTGCAATGCCCAACTGATCTAATATAGTGCCTACGTCATAGGGATGTAGGCCTTCTATAGTAAATGAAATGACGGCAGTTTTCTGGGGGGCTTCACCATATATTTTTACACCATTGATTGCTTTTAATTTTGTTGTAGCATAATGCAACAGCTCATCTTCATATTGGGCAATGGTATCATAGCCAATATTATTCATGTAGTCAAGAGCTGCTCCAAAAGCGATCCCTCCAGCAATATTGGGTGTCCCCGCTTCAAATTTGTGAGGCAAATCTGCATAGGTTGTCTTTTCAAAAGTCACTTCTGCAATCATTTCACCCCCACCTTGATAAGGAGGTAATGAATTGAGTAATTCAGTTTTTCCATATAAAATACCCACCCCTGTTGGTCCACAAAGTTTATGGGCTGAGGTCACATAAAAATCAACATCAAGCTCTTGAACATCTGCCTTGATATGCGGTGACGCCTGTGCACCGTCAATTAATATCTTAGCCCCGAAATGATGAGCCATTGAAATCAAACGCTCTATTGGGTTTATGGTACCTAAAGCATTAGACACATGATTGACAAATACTAATCTAGTGTTTTCAGAGAGCAACTCTTCGAAAGCGTCCATGTCTAAGGTGCCTTGGGGTGTCATTGGGATTACCTTCAAAAGAGCACCTGTCTTTTCGCAAAGCATTTGCCAGGGCACAATGTTAGAATGATGTTCCAAAGCAGAAACCAATAATTCATCTCCTTCATGTAATAGTTCTGCATATCCTGAGGCTACAATATTTATTGCGTGGGTGGTTCCAGAAGTGAAAATAATTTCATGGGCATGAGCGGCGTTGAAATGGGTTTGTATTTTTTTTCTCGCAAGTTCATAAGCCTCTGTTGCTTCTTGACTTAAAGCATGCACTCCTCTATGAATATTAGCATTATAGTTTTCATAGTAGTGCGCTATGGTCTCTATCACCTTTGTTGGAGTTTGAGAGGTAGCCGCATTGTCAAAATAGACCAAAGGTTGACCATTTACTTTTCGCTTTAAAATTGGAAAATCATTTCTTATAGCTGTTAGGTTTTCCATAATTATATTTCAAATCCTAAATTAACCCCAAGTTTATTTGCTATCTGTTGATTGATTCTTTTTTTCAATGATGGGAGTTGCACACTTTGCAGTACGTTGTTGGCAAACGCATAAGTCAACAAACCCTTTGCTTCTTTTTTTGGAATGCCACGGGAACGCAAATAAAAAAGCGCTTCTTCATCCAATTGTCCTACAGTGCAACCATGTGAACATTTTACATCATCTGCAAAAATTTCTAATTGTGGTTTGGTGTTGATAGTCGCTTTATCATCAATCAAAATATTGTTGTTTTGCTGAAATGCATTGGTCTTTTGTGCAATTTTGTCCACTAGAATTTTTCCATTAAAAACGCCTTCTGATCGTTCAGAATAGATCCCCTTATAGTCTTGATGACTTTCACAATTGGGGTGTGCGTGATGCACTAATGTGGAATGATCTACGTGTTGTTTGTCTTCTAAAATCGTGACCCCTTTCAAAGTAGACAACACATGTTGCCCTTTGTGGTAGAAATTCAAATTATTGCGCACAAGTTTGCCTCCAAAAGAAAATGTGTGAACACTTGCATGGCTATTCTGTTCTTGTGAAATGTAAGTGTTATCGATCAAAGAAGCTGTTGGTAAATCATTTTGCAATTTGTAATAGTCCAGAAATGCATCTTTATGTAAAAATATTTCAGTTACATTATTGGTCACCACTGGATGGTCTACCAAACTTTGATGTTTTTCTATGATTTGACATTGAGCGTTTTGATCCAATACAATCAAATTGCGTGGTTGTAACCATAGTGCTGTTTCGTCTCCTGAGGCAAAATGAATTATTTCGATAGGTTTTTCAGCCACCACACTTTTAGGAATATATATGTAGGCTCCCTCACGGGCATAAGAAGTATTGAGTGCAGTTAAGCTTTCTTCTTGAGGGGCTATTTGATCAAAATAAGTGTCAATTAATTTTTGATATTTAGGTTTTGTTAATGCTGCTGACATTAAACAAACGTCTAATCCATCGTGAGTGGTGTCTGAGAGGAAAGGGCTATAAACTCCATCGATAAAAACCACTTTATAAGTGTCTGTGTCGTATAAAAAATACTTTTTTACCTTACTTAATTTAATGGTCGTTTCCGCTTTAGGGAAAATAGCATAGTCACGTCCTATCAACCCTTGAAGCGAGGTGTATTTCCACGACTCCTCTCTTTTAGAAGGAAACCCCTTTTGTTCAAAAACCTTAAGGGCTTCTGCTCTTTTTTGCTGTACAGATTCAAAAATTTCTATGTTCTCGTCTAATGTAAAATGTGACGAAAGCAATTTTTCTCTAAACTCCATCTTAGGCCAATTCTTTTATCCAGTCATATCCTTTCGCTTCTAGCTCTAAAGCCAGTTCTTTGGTTCCAGATTTGACTATTTTTCCATCAAAAAGCACATGCACAAAATCAGGCACGATATATTCCAATAAACGTTGGTAGTGTGTAATCACTAAAATAGCATTGTCATCACTTCTGAGTTTATTCACCCCATTTGCAACAATTTTGAGAGCATCAATGTCAAGTCCAGAATCGGTCTCATCCAATATGGCTAATGTAGGCTCTAGCATGGCCATTTGAAAAATTTCATTTCTCTTTTTTTCTCCACCAGAAAAGCCTTCATTTAGAGAGCGCGATAAAAACTTAGATTCAATATCAAGTAATTTAGCTTTTTCTCTAATTTTTTTTAGTAGTTCTCCCGCTGGATAGTCTCCCAACCCTTTTGCTTTTCTAATGGCATTGATGGCTGTTTTAATAAAATTGGTGACGGAGACCCCCGGAATTTCAACGGGGTATTGAAAAGAGAGAAAAATACCTTCATGGGCACGCTCCTCCGCATTCAAATCAGCAAGGTCTTTTCCGTTGAGTAGCATTTTTCCTTGTGTGATTTCATACTCCTCATTGCCAGCCACCAAAGAAGATAAAGTACTTTTTCCTGAGCCGTTAGGACCCATAATAGCGTGAACTTCTCCTGCCTTAATATCTAAGTCAATCCCTTTTAAAATGGTTCTACCCTCAACCTGAGCGTGTAAGTTTTCAATTGTTAGCATACTTTTGTTTTTAGCCTACAGAGCCTTCCAAAGAAATTTCTAATAATTTTTGAGCTTCTACTGCAAATTCCATTGGGAGCTTATTGAGCACTTCTTTACTAAAACCATTCACAATCAATGCGATGGCTTTTTCTGTATCGATCCCTCTTTGATTGCAATAAAATATTTGGTCTTCTCCTATTTTACTAGTGGTTGCTTCGTGTTCAATTTGAGCTGTATTATTTTTTGCTTCAATGTAGGGAAACGTGTGAGCACCACAGTCATTTCCCATTAACAGTGAATCACATTGGGAAAAATTACGTGCATTTTTTGCCCTACTACTTATTTGAACTAGACCTCGATAGCTGTTTTGTGATTTTCCAGCTGAAACACCCTTAGAAATAATGGTACTCTTAGTATTTTCTCCAAGGTGAATCATTTTGGTGCCAGTGTCTGCTTGTTGGTGATTGTTTGTCACTGCAATGGAGTAGAATTCTCCAATAGAATGATTTCCTTTCAAAATACAGGAAGGATATTTCCATGTGACCGCAGAACCAGTCTCAACTTGTGTCCATGATATTTTAGAACGAGTGTGGCAAATTCCTCTTTTAGTAACAAAATTAAACACGCCACCTTTGCCTTCTTGATCACCAGGATACCAATTTTGTACAGTGGAATATTTAATTTCAGCCTCATCTAAAGCAATTAACTCTACCACTGCAGCATGCAATTGATTTTCATCTCTTGACGGGGCGGTGCACCCTTCAAGATAGCTCACATAGCTCTTCTTATCTGCAATAACAAGAGTCCGTTCAAATTGACCCGTCCCCGCCTGATTAATCCTGAAATAAGTTGAAAGCTCCATTGGGCATCGAACTCCCTTTGGTATGTAGCAAAAAGAACCATCACTAAACACTGCGCTATTAAGTCCAGCGTAATAATTATCTTTTGGTGGTACTACTGTACCAATATATTTTTTTACCAACTCTGAATGCTCCCGAATGGCCTCTGAAATGGAACAAAAAATGATGCCTTTTTCAGCTAAGGTTTCTTTAAAAGTGGTGGCCACAGAAACTGAATCCATCACGATATCAACGGCCACTCCAGCAAGATGTTTTTGTTCATCAAGAGAAATACCCAATTTGTCAAAAGTTTTGAGAAGCTCTGGATCAACTTCATCTAAGCTGTTGTATTTGTCTTTCTTTTTAGGAGCAGAATAGTAAGAAATATCTTGTAAACTTGGTTTTGGATAGGTGACATTAGCCCACTCAGGCTCCTCCATTTTTTGCCAAGCTTCAAAGGCGTCTAAACGCCATTGTGTCATCCATTCAGGTTCTCCTTTTTTGATTGAAATTTGACGAACAATATCAACATTTAACCCTTTTGGAAAAGTCTCAGATTCTATATCGGTGTAGAAACCATACTCATATTCTTTAGTTTCTAATTCTTTTTTTAATTCTTCCTCTGTGTAGCTCATTTTTCATTTTTTTAAAGTGAGAAACTCTCACCACAACCGCACGTTCGTTGTGCGTTGGGATTATTAAACACAAATCCTTTACCATTGAGCCCTCCAGAATATTCTAAGGTGGTCCCAATAAGGTAAAGGAGGCTTTTTTTATCAACCAAAATTTTTATTTGATTGTCTTCAAAAAGCCTGTCCTCAGGGTGAAGGGAGTTGTCAAATTTTAGTTCGTATGACAGTCCTGAACATCCACCGCTTTTTACCCCTACTCGGATGTAATCTTTATGGGGATTAAACCCCTCATCCTTCATAAGATTAGATACTTTTTCTTTAGCACTTTCAGCTACTTTTATCATTCTAACAAATAATTGATTAAAATAATATTCAAATATAAGGGATTTCTTACGAATCAGCTGTTTTCACTATTGTTTTAAGCTATTCTTAAATCAGTATTTCTAATTCCAAAAAGCAATGAAAATATCTGTTTCACCATAAGAAACAGGAAAAAGTCCATCAGCGCTTGTAGTGCTTCCAACTACAACAACGGTTCCATTTTGTTTTTGATCTAATGCATAAGGGTTTTCAATGCCAGATCCATCTAAGATATAGGTTTTGGTTTCTCTCTTGAAAGGAAAAAGTTCGTATAAAATAGTAGCTGTATTTTCATTAGTTTCACTCACCACATTTGTTGATACTTCAATCGCTTTACTGTGAGTCGTTCCTAACACAAGTATACTCCCTTGCTTGGTAGGCATTAAATCTTCCCCACTATCAAAGGTTGGCCCCCCTAAATTTTTGACCAATGATTGACTTCCATCATTATTCAATTCTACTAATAGAATATCAGAGTTGCCCTTTGGTTGAATTATATCGCCATCACTACTCAAAGACTGACCAACAATGATATAATTTCCCAAAGGATGTTCAATGACTGAAGCTGCTCTATCATAACTTGACCCTCCAAAAGATCGTTCCCAAAGTAGTTTTCCTTTATTACTGATTTTAACTACCCAAATATCATAGCTGCCTCTTGGTTGTGAAATGTCAACATCTTGACTCTCAGAGGTTCCTACCAATAAATAGTTGCCATCAGAAGTTAGTATTGCATCGTAGGAGCGATCATTATTGGTCCCCCCATAATAATTACGCCAAAGTAAATTACCATCAGCATCAATTTTTTGGGCCCAAAACTCCCCCACGCCATGACGATTAAAGGAAAATGCTTTCCCGTCTTGTCCTGCTCCACCAGAGGCAGTTACATCTAAAAATCCATTAAAAAAGAGCCCCCCGTCAGGTGTTTGGATAATATTGTAAGCATGATCATGACCAGCAAAGCCAAAACTTTTTTCCCATACAATAGTGCCCATTTCATCTGTGCGTATCACCCAATGGTCATGCATCCCTTCATTTCTTGATGCATCTCCGTCACTGCTGTTGCTGTAGCCAATCAGGGCATAGCCTCCTTGTTTTAATTCAACTAAATCATAGCCCCTATCATCGCCTGTACCTCCATACGTTTTAGCCCAAACTAGTTGGTTAGCAGCATCATATTTTAAAACAAAAATATCGCTGTCTTCTGAAGTCTTAAATTGAAAATCTCCGTCATTACTCTTTGTATTGCCTATCACAGCAAAACCGCCATCTATAGTTTGTATCACGCCATGGGCAATATCTTCGTTGGAACCTCCAAAAACTAGTACTTCTTTAAAATCTTTAGTGGGAGCCTCCACTAGTTGAGCCAAAGGTTCGAAATCTGGTGTACAGCCAACGAGTAGAAGTACCAAATTTAGATGAGAAAAAAATTTCATTATTCTGATGCTTTCACTAAAAACATGCCCAAATTTATATCACTAATTAAAATATTTTCACTCTGAAAATATGGATATACATTCCATGCCCCAAAAGTGGCGATACTATTATCTTCAGGATAAGTATCAAAAAAACCTATTTCGGTTATGTTTTTTTCTTGAATTTTAGAAATATTAAGTGCGCGCATTCCATAGGTATAATTGGCCATATAAAAAATTGATCCGTTCACATAGCCATTGTGATCTACGGCACTGGTGGGGCCAAAAAAATTCATATGGAGTTTTGGCTCATCTAAATCTGTCAAGTCGATTATTCGAGTGTTTGTCTTAAATCCCTTTTGGATTTCATCTAGTTCATCTCCAAGAATAAAATAGTGTTGATCTTCGGTGAACCATCCTTGATGAGTGTAACCTCCGTCTGAATAAGTGAAAGAACTTATTTTTATAATTTCTTCTTTATTTGTGACATCTAAAATCACAACTTGATTATTTTCACCTCCTACGCTGTTACTTGCAACTAAAATCTCTCTCCCGCTATAGTCAGAATCTGGCCCTTGATAAATTACCGTTTGTGCGTCGTGAGTATAAGAATCCGCTTCATAGCCTCCCACTTCTTGAGGTGATTTTGGATCGTTTATATCAATAAAAATGGGGCCACCATTGTAGGATTCACTTCCCACCACATAGGCAAAACCATTGGTTTCACTTATTGCAATATTGTGAGCACTTCCAAAAGTGGTGAGCCGAGCGTCAGCAGAAAATTCTTGATTTGGGGTGGCATTTCTTAGTTGGGTCAAGTCAAAAACTTGTAAGCCATGTCCTCTTGCCTCGCTTACAATAAAAGCATGATTCTTATACACTTTTATGTCTCTCCACCAACTAGATTCAGTTGCCGTGGGTAGTGTACCAAGCACAATAGGTGCGTCTGGCTGACTAATGTCAATGAAAACCGTGCCGTTTTCCACTCCAAAAAGAGCATATTCTTTCTGTGTTTCTGGGTCTGTCCACCCCCAACTATCGTTTCCTGCTATGGCATCAAATAAATCCAGTGGAATAAAAGAAATCAGATCAAACCCTGAACATGGAAAAATCCCTGCCAGTCCGTTTTCACATGGTCTATTTGAAATAATTTCTAAGTTTTCGGGCTCGTCTGGTTGGGTGAGGTCAATATTAGAAGTTGTTTGATTGTCTGTGGTAGGGTTCAATTCTTCCTTTTTACAAGACAAATGAATAAGAAGAACAATCAGTAAGAAAGTATTAATGGGGGTTTTCATACTTTTTTATCCGAAAAGTAATGAATAATATTGATTCGAATAGCTAAAATTAATTTGAATCAAAATCCTTTCTATTTTTGTTGCATGCTTGAAAACAAAGAAAATGCTAAAACACCCCTATCAAACATGGGTGAATTTGCCCTGATTGATCACCTCACAAAACAATTTGAAGTCAAACAAAAAAGTACTGTTTTAGGAGTAGGTGATGATGCTGCAGTGGTAGACCATCAGAAGGAACAAACAGTTATTAGTACGGACCTTTTAATTGAAGGCGTTCATTTTGATTTAAGCTATGTTCCTCTTAAGCACTTAGGGTATAAAGCCGTTGTGGTGAACCTCTCTGACCTTTATGCCATGAATGCTATCCCGCAACAAATCACTGTGTCTATTGCTGTTTCAAATCGTTTCCCTGTAGAGGCGCTTACAGCATTATATGAGGGTATAGCACTAGCTTGTAAAAATTATTCTATTGACCTCATTGGCGGTGATACATCTTCAAGCACAAAAGGGTTGCTCCTATCGATAACTGCACTAGGAAGCATTTCTTCAGAAAATTTAGTGAAACGCTCAGGAGCAAAACCAAATGACCTTTTGGTGCTCAGTGGAGATTTAGGGGGTGCATATGCAGGGTTACAGGTGCTGGAGAGAGAAAAGGCTGTTTTTGAAGTAAACCCAAAACTACAACCAGACTTGTCATCGTATTCCTACAGTATAGGAAGACAACTAAAGCCAGAGGCCCGAAAAGATGTTATCGACTTGTTAGAATCATTAGCTATTTTACCCACTTCAATGATCGATATTAGTGATGGTCTTTCCTCAGAAGTACTCCATTTGTCAAAAGCGAGCGGAGTTGGTTTTCATCTCTATGAAGATAAGATTCCTATAGACCCAGAGGTTATCACTATTTGTGAAGAATTTAAAATTAATACGATCACACCTGCCCTAAATGGAGGTGAAGATTATGAACTCTTATTTACCATCAACCAATTAGATTTTGAAAAAATCAAAGGACACCCTTTAGTTACTGTTGTAGGTCACGCGGTTGACTCTTCGCATGGAAATCAATTGATTACTGGGTTAGGCCAGCAAATTCCCCTTACAGCTCAAGGGTGGAACAATTTTGAGCCATCAACCTAGAGCAACATCAAGAGTCATCATTACAATAAATCCTCCAATAAATCCAAGGGTAGCAACGTCAGTATATTTATCGAGTTGGGTTTCTGGAATAACTTCTTCAACAACAACAAAAATCATAGCGCCTGCGGCAAAGGCAAGGGCATATGGCAGAATGGGAGTGAAAAATGTAACCGCCACAGCTCCAATAATTGCAGCTATTGGTTCAACAATAGCAGAAAGTTGACCATACCAAAAACTTTTCAACCGTGAGACACCTTGCCTTCTTAGAGGCATAGAAACCGCAATCCCTTCAGGAAAGTTTTGAATGCCAATTCCTAATGCCAAGGCCACTGCTCCAGCAATAGATGCTTCTGGTATGCCCGCTGCAACGCCTCCAAATAGGACTCCAACTGCCAATCCTTCTGGAATATTATGAAGCGTTATAGCTAGAACTAAAAGAGTGGTTTTATGCCAGGGTGTTTTTAGGCCTTCTGTTTCTTTAAAATTAATATGGATGTGAGGAAGCACTTTATCTAAACCAAAAATGAAAAGGGCCCCCAGAGCAAATCCCAAGGCAGCTGGAAATACTTTTGTAAATCCCTCGCCAGGACTCATTTCTATTCCAGGTGCTAATAAGCTCCAAAAACTAGCCGCAACCATCACACCACCCGTGAATCCTAATAAGCCATCCAAGACCGCTCGGTTCATTTCTTTTACAAAGAAAACCATTGCAGCTCCCAGAGCCGTTAAACCCCAAGTGAAAAGAGTGGCATAAAATGCGCCTAAAATCGGATTAATGTTTTCAAAGTAGGAAAGAATAGCCTCCATGTAAATAAGCCTTTTTTTAGCCTGACAAAAATAAAGAGATTTTACTAATTGCTATCTACTTCTTAAGTTTATCCTTAATTTTATCGCTCTATGGATAAAAATTGCTTTGACTATATTATTTGTGGTGGAGGCGCATCCGGTTTATTATTGGCACAGCAACTCATAGCTGATCCATTCTTTAGTGATAAAGACATCCTGCTGATTGAAAAAGAAATAAAAATCCAAAACGACCGTACTTGGTGCTTTTGGGAACCTAAAAGTGGAAAATTTGATGCTTTATTGCATCATAAATGGGCGTTGGGAAATTTCAAGTCTAATGATTTTACTTTTGATTTTGATTTTAACCCACTAGAATATAAAATGTTGCGTTCAGCTTCATTTTATAAAAAAATATATGGTGAGTTAGAAGACGCTAAAAATTGCACTCTAATTAGGGAAACTATAGTTAACATAGAAAGCAAAATAGACGGGGTAACGGTTCATACAGAAGGCCAAACCTTTGAAGCAAAAAAAGGATTTTCGAGCCTTCTTAATCCAAAATTACTTGCTCAACAAACAAAATATCCTGTACTTCAACAGCATTTTTTAGGGTGGTTTGTTGAAACTCAAGCAGATTGTTTTGAGTCAAATCGAATTACATTTATGGATTTCTCAATTCCACAAAAAGGGAATACCCGGTTTCTCTATGTTTTGCCCTTTGATTCCAAAAGAGCACTTCTTGAATACACTTTATTTTCAGGAGAAATATTAAATAAGGAAGCCTATGAAGAAGGAATAAAATCTTATTTGAGTGATTTGGGTATTTCCAATTATAAGATAATTGAAAAAGAACAAGGAACGATTCCTATGTGCAGTTATCCCCTCCATCAACAGAACACTGAACATCTAATACATATAGGTACTGCAGGGGGTTGGACTAAGGCTAGCACCGGATATACTTTTAAAAATACTCAGCTTAAAACCCTAGATCTTGTGACCTTTCTTAAAACAAATAGATCATTCAAAAAGTTTCAAAAAACAAATCGATTTTGGATATATGATCTCTTATTTTTAGATGTGTTACACAAACACAATGCCGATGGGAGTGCACTTTTTTCTCGATTGTTTGAAAAAATTAATCCAAACCTTATTTTCCGTTTTCTCTCAGAACAGACTTCATTTGGAGAAGAATTGAAAATTATGAGTTCTTTTCGTCCTAATCAAATTTGGTTTTTTGTTGTTGCGGCTCTAAAAAGACTTTTTTAGAATGACCTTGCCATGAGTGCTTTGGCAAATTTTTCAATTTCGTTTTTTCCACTTTCGTTTAGAGAAAGGGCCTTGAGTTGATCTAGGGCTTGGTTAGTATAATAATTAACTTTTGCTCTACAAGCTTCTTGAGCTCCAGTTTTATAAAATATTTCACAGCTAGTTTTGATTTTATCCACAGGGTTTTGGGGTCGTGTGCTAAAAAGGGTAATCAACTCCTTTTTTTGTGCATCTGTTCCCAGTTCTATGGCGAGATAATACAGCATTGTTTTTTTATTTTCGATAATATCACCCCCTACTTGTTTTCCAAAAGATTTTGGATCACCAAAAGCATCCAAATAATCATCTTGAATTTGAAATGCAAGACCTATCGATTCTCCTATCTGATATATCTCTTCTGATTGTTTCAAAGAAGCTCCTGCAATGAGGGCTCCCATTTTAAGCGCACATCCAACCAACACGGCTGTCTTTAACTTAATCATGTGTAGATATTCCCCTTCACTAACGTTAGTTCTTTTTTCGAAATCCATGTCATATTGCTGCCCTTCACAAACTTCAATAGCCGTTTTACTTAATACCCTTGTGAGCTGGCTGTAGAGACTCTCTTCGTATGCTTCTAAGGCCTGATAGGCTGCAATTAAAACCGCATCTCCAGAAAGAATTGCCAAGTTATTATCCCATTTTGTATGAACCGTTGGTTTCCCTCTTCGCAGTGGAGCGTCATCCATAATGTCGTCATGCAGTAATGTGAAATTATGAAACAATTCAACAGCCAAGGCTGCAGGTAAAGCTGGTGTGGTTTGTTGTCCAAAGGCATTAGCACCCATCAAAGTTAATACTGGGCGTAACCTTTTGCCGCCTAATCCCAAAATGTATGTAATCGGAGCATACAACCTTTCTGGATTTGAAGGCCATTTTTTATTGTTCAAAAAGTCAAGGAATTGCTTTTGATAGGCAGCTATGTGCTCCATTGAATTTTTTTATAAAAATAATCAATTTTTGAATGATTCTTTTTTAAAAAACTGTAAAAACTTTTTTGGTGTTTAAGTTTCCTATTGTATTTTTGGCCGAAATTTTTATGAAAAAGGAAATCGTTCAGACTGCCCTTCCTCTCTTTCTTAAGATTGGATTCAAAAACGTCACAATGGATGAGGTTGCACAAAAACTTTGCATTTCCAAAAAAACGATCTACGAAAATTTTGAAAATAAAAAAGCCCTTATTGAGGCTGCAGTGAATATGCTGATTTTAAAAATTGGAAGTGAGGTTGATGTGATACAGCATTCAGCCTCTAATCCAATTGCAGCGATTTATGAGGTGAAGACTATGGTTTTACAATATTTAAGTGATGAAGAAAATTCACCTCAAATTCAATTACAAAAATATTATCCAGAAGTCTATCAAAAATTTAAATTTAAAGAATTTGATTTATTAGGCAATCAATTTAGATGCAGCTTGCAAAGGGGTATTGATATGAATCTGTTTAGAAGTAATATTGACATAGATTTCATTTCTAGAATTTATTTTAGTGGCCTTCGCAACATTAAAGATATAAAGTTATTTCCCAGAACTGATTTTCAAATTGATGACTTAATGGGCAAGTTTTTTGAGTATCATCTTCGAGCCATATCAACCGAAAAAGGCATTTCACTTTTAAATGAACACAAACTTTCTTAAATACTATGAGATTACTTTTTAGCCTACTTTTGTTATTCGTTTTCTACACCTCGCGGGGGCAAGAAAAAGGGCCTAATGCAATCACCTTATCTCAAGCCGTTGAGTATGGATTAAAAAATAACCGTGCAATTATCAATGCTACCCGAGATGTACAAAAAGCGTATAAAGACAGATGGAATACTATCGCTATTGGTTTACCCCAGATTAGCAGTTCTTTTGATTATCAAAATTTTATTGAACTTCCTGTTTCCTTAGTTCCTGCCGAATTTTTTGGAGGTGAAAAAGGTGAATTTGCCGAGTTACGCTTTGGGACAGAGCAAAATATTGTAGCTGGCGTTCGGTTGAATCAATTGCTATTTGATGGATCTTATTTGGTTGGCTTAGAGGCTTCAAAAATATATCTTTTTATTTCCCAAAACGTATTAGAAAAAACAGAAATTGAAGTGCGTAAAAGTATAGTCAACACCTATGCTTCTGTGCTTTTAGCTCAAGAAAATGTGAGTATTCTCGAAAAGAATAAATTACAACTTGATGCCAATCTAATTGAGTTAAGAGCCTTATTTGAAAATGGATTTCAAGAAGAAGAAAGTGTTGAACAACTTCGGTTGACACTGGCAGAAATTAATACTCAATTGCGATACGCTCAAAACTTAGAGACGATCACTTTGAACATGTTAAAATTATTATTGGGAATTCCTATTGAAAATCCTTTATCCCTTTTAGACAGTTTAGAATCTTTAATTGATGATGGGTTATTTGAATCGTTTACCAACCAATCCGAATCAATTGCTAATAATATTGATGTCAAAATAGCAGAAAATAATCTAGCCTCAGAATCTTTGTTATATCGTTATGAGCAATCGAAAGCACTCCCCAAATTATCCGCTTTTATTAATGGAAATTATTCTGGTTTTGGAAACCAATTTAATTTTTTAAAATCTGATCAAAAGTGGTTTGGTTCTTCTCTGATCGGAGTAAGCCTCAACGTGCCTATCTTTAGTTCTTTTGGAAAATCTGCCATGAGACAAAAAGCCAAAATTGCAGTTGAACAAGCCCAAACTGACTTAGAAGAAACCCAAAGTCGTGTTCATCTTGAAATCGCTTCGGCAAAAAATGATTATCAATTAGCCGTTGAAACCTATTTCACTTCTAAGGAAAATTTAACCTTAGCCGTAAACATTGAAAAGAAAAATCAAACAAAATATTTTGAAGGGATAGCTACTTCTTTTGAACTTCGTGAAGCTCAATTGCAACTGTATGGGGCCCAAAGAAACTATCTTCAATCCATTCAAAATGTAATAGCAAAAAAAGCAGCTTTACTTGCGATATTAAACCTCCCTCAAGAATAAAAAAATGAAAAAAATTAGTACTATACTTTTAGTTATTGTTGTCTTCATATCCTGTGAAAGTGCAGCACCCACACATGAAGAAATTTTAGCTAGTGATAATTTAGAGCTACTGCAACAACAACAAAGTGAATATAACCAGCAATTGAATTTATTATCCCTTCAACTAGAAGAAGTCAATGCAAAAATCGGCACTTTTAAAACCCAAGAAAAACTCACTTTAGTAACTGCTTTTGAAATTAAACCTAAAGCTTTTAAACACTCTATTACTGTTCAGGGTAATGTGAAAACAAGACAAAATTTGGATTTACTTTCTGAATTTGGCGGGAAATTGAAAAAGATCTATGTCAATGAAGGTCAATCTGTTCAGAAAGGAAAACTTTTGGCAGAGATTGATGATGCTGGAATGAAAGATCAACTCGAACAGCTTCAACTGCAAACAGAATTGGCCCGAACAACTTTTGAAAGAACCAAGCGGCTATGGGAACAAAAGATTGGTTCAGAAATTGGATATTTACAAGCCAAAACTAGTTATGAAGCGCAAAAAAAGCAGGTAGCTCAAATGAAAGATAGACTTTCAAAAAGCAAAATATATGCTCCTTTTTCTGGAGTTATTGATGAGGTGATTGCTAAAGAAGGAGAAATGATTGCCCCTGGAATGTCTCGCATCATAAGAATCGTGAATTTAAATAGTATGTATGTGGTGGCAAGTGTGCCTGAAAGTTATTTACCTAACATCAAAATCGGAAGTCCAGCAGCGGTGACATTGCCTGTTTTAAATCAAACACAGCAAACCAAAATCAGACAAACAGGAAACTACATTGCCCTAAGCAATAGAACTTTTAGAATTGAAGCTCCATTAAACAACGAAGATGGAATGATAAAACCAAACCTCACTGCTAAAATAGAAGTAAATGACTACAATAATCCTGAGGCCTTATTGATTCCCCTGAGGATTATAAATGAAAATGCTGAAGGTCAAACATTTATCTATAAAATTCTACCCACCAATGAAGAAGGGGTATATCTTACCCAACGTGTACTCATTTCATTGGGAAAAAGTGATGGTGAAAAAATTGAAGTTCTGAGTGGAATAAGTCCAGGTGATTTAATTTTAGAAGAAGGTGCGGGAGTAGTAGATGACCAACAAAAAGTTCAACGAATTCAATAGAAAAATCAGCATGAAATCAAAAACAAATAAAGAATTTCTTTTTTCCAGTTGGGCTATAGATCACAAAACAGTGATTTATGTCATTATGGGAATCTTTCTGATTTTAGGGGTCAGCTCCTATATAAATATGCCCCGAGAGAGTTTCCCAGAGATCAACGACACTAAAGTTTTTGTAAGTACGGTTTTTCCTGGAAACACAGCTGAAGACATTGAACGTCTAGTCACCGCCCCACTAGAAGAAGCTTTGAAAGGAGTTCCTAATTTGGTAGATATAACCTCAACTTCATCTGAAGATTTTTCTATCATTACGATAGAGTTTGATGAAAATATATCCATAGAAGAAGCCAAACAGAAGTCTAAAGATTTAGTGGACGGCGTTAAGGCTGGTCCAGACTGGCCCACTTTTAATAATGCCAAGCTAGAACCCAATGTGTTTGAAATGGATTTTTCTGAGCTCCTACCCATATTAAACATTAGTCTTATTGGAGACTATCCTATTGAACAACTAAAAGAATATGCAGAGCGTATAGAAGCAGAAGTAGAGCGTTTACCACAGGTAAAAGAAGTAAATATTAGAGGAATTCAAGATTTTGAGGTAGAAGTGGCACTAGATGTTTACAAAATGACCGCGTCTAAAGTTTCATTTAATGACGTTATTGGCTCCATTTCAAATGAAAATAACACCATTTCGGCTGGGAATATGGTGAGTGATGGTCAAAGAAGAAATTTACGTTTGATTGGTGAAATCAGTTCTCCACAAGAGCTCAAAGAATTTGTTATTAAAACAGAAAACGGGCCTGTCTATTTGGGAGATATTGCAACCATTTCATTTCAGGAAAAAGAAATAACCTCTTTTGCGAGGTCTTTTGGAGATAAAGCCGTTTTACTTGATGTTGTAAAAAGGGGAGGAAAAAACTTGATTATTGCCTCTCAAGAAATAAATGCAATCTTAAAAAATAGAAAACAGCTGGGTTTACCAAAAGATTTGGCAATAACTGTTTCAAACGATCAGTCAAGCTTAACATTAAATCAAGTGAGTGAATTGGTCAACAACATCATTTTTGGGGTAATTTTGGTTGTTACAGTCTTGATGTTTTTCTTAGGATTTCGCAATGCCCTTTTTGTGGGATTCGCTATTCCAATGTCAATGTTTATGTCATTTATGATTCTGTCTACACTTGGATTCACCATGAATACCATGGTACTTTTTGGTCTTGTGATGGGACTGGGAATGTTGGTTGACAATGGAATAGTGGTTGTTGAAAATGTGTATCGCTTGATGGAAAAAGAGGGCATGTCCCGTATTCAGGCTGCCAAAAAAGGGATAGGCGAAATTGCTTTTCCTATCATTATTTCAACAGCAACGACCATAGCCGCTTTTGTCCCATTAGGAGCGTGGCCAGGATTGATGGGTGAGTTTATGATTTATTTCCCCATAACCCTATCTGTTGTTTTGGGGTCTTCTCTAATTGTGGCCGTCTTTTTCAATTCAATGCTCGTTTCTCAATTTATGGACGTCAATGAAAGAGATATAAGCACAAAAAGCTTGTGGAGATTAACTGCTATTTTAGGGAGTTTAGGCCTTATTCTCATTTTCAACACAGGGGCATTAAAAGCTATAGGAACAATAATGCTTGTAACTCCATTGTTGTTTTGGTCTTATAAGTTTGCCATCAAAAAATGGGCGCAAAAATTTCAAAATATCATCCTAGTTTCTTTAGAAAATAAGTATCGAAAGTTTTTAACCTTTGCCTTAAAAGGGTTTCGCCCAGTTTTGTTTTTAGTTGGAACGTTTTTTCTATTATTTACCTCTTTTGCTCTAATGGGTATTTTTCCACCACAGGTAGAATTTTTCCCTAACAATGATCCCGCTCAAATAATAATATATGTAGAATACCCCGAAGGTACTGACATTGAAAAAACTAATGCTACAACCAAAAGGATTGAAGCAGAAGTCAATAAAGTTATTCAACAGCCAAAATACAATGAAGGGGGTTCAAATTTTATGATTGAATCTTATGTTGCTCAAGTAGGTGAAGGAGCAGGAAATCCTGAGATAGACAATGGCAACACGAACGAACTTCCTCACAAAGGAAAAATAACTTTGTCTATGAGTGAATATAAATTTAGGCAAGGGGCTTCCAGTGAAATTCTTCGTATGGAAATTCAAAAACAACTTCTTGGCAAATTTCCTGGAGTAGCTGTTTCTGTTGAAAAAGATGCAAAAGGACCACCTGCCGGCTATCCCATAACTATTGAAATTATGGGAGAAGATTATATTGAATTAATTGGAGTAGCCAAAAATATGAAAGAGCTGCTTAATAAAATCAATATTGCTGGAGTAGAAGAACTAAAAATTGATGTTAATAAAAATAAACCCGGTGTTCAACTCAATCTAGATCGAAAAAAGGCGGGTGAATTAGGAGTCAATGCTTCACAAGTGGGCCAGCAACTTCGCACCTCTCTCTTCGGGACTAAAGCAGGTGTTTTTAAAAGTAATGGCGAAGATTATGACATCAATGTGCGTCTTGAAAAAGAAATGCGAAACAATCACAATGCACTTTTTAATCAAAATATTGTCTTTCGTGATCCCTCAAATGGAAGAATTAAAGAAATTCCAGTCGCTGCTCTAGTTAAAGAGGAAAACACCACTTCCTACAGTGCCATCAAGCACAGAAGATTAAACAGAGTAGTAACCCTCTATTCTTCTGTATTAGCAGGTTTTAACGCCAATGAAGTTGTAGCTCAAGTGAAGATGTCACTTTCAAATTTTGATCTGCCTCCAAACGTACGCTTTCAATTCTCAGGAGAAATTGAGGAACAGGAAAAAAATATGTCATTTCTTTCAAATGCACTTGCTGCAGCTTTGGGTTTGATTTTATTGCTTCTAGTTTTCCAATTCAATTCTGTTTCAAAGCCACTCATTATATTATTATCTATTTTCTTGAGTTTCACAGGAGTATTCTTAGGCTTAATTCTATTTCAAATGCCCTTTGTTATTTTGATGACAATGATGGGTATCATTTCTCTTGCAGGGATTGTTGTAAACAATGGTGTAGTCCTTTTAGATTACACTCAACTATTAATCGATAGAAGAGCCGAAAAACAAGAGTTAGAACCCAATCAATTACTTCCTAAAAGCGAAGTAAACCAAGCTATTGTTGAAGGAGGTGCTGCTCGATTGAGACCTGTAATTTTGACTGCGATAACAACAGTGTTGGGTCTTATTCCACTTGCAGTAGGATTAAATATTGACTTCTTCACCCTAGTAACCGAGTGGAACCCAAATATTTATGTGGGAGGTGAAAATGTTATCTTTTGGGGGCCTCTAGCTTGGACCGTCATTTTTGGGTTAACTTTTGCTACGTTTTTAACTCTTGTGATTGTACCTGCCACATTTTCTATTGTTTATTCCATAAAGGTTCAGTTAAGAAAGCTTTGGTAATCCATTTCGTTTGTCAATAGCTTACAAGACTATTTTTATATTTTTGCCTTAAGGAAAAAACTATGCTAAGAACACACGATTGTGGTGCCCTACATGAGGCACACATAAATGAACACGTTATCCTATGCGGATGGGTGCAACGCATCAGAAACAAAGGATTCATTATTTGGGTTGATCTAAGAGATCGATATGGTTTCACTCAACTTGTTTTTGATGCAGAACGCACAGACAAAGCCCTTTTTGAAATGGCTCAGAATTTAGGTAGAGAATTTGTGATTCAAGTTCAAGGTAAGGTCATCGCTAGAGAATCAAAAAATGAGGCAATGGCCACCGGTGCCATAGAAGTTTTAGTTTCCCAGCTCACGCTTTTAAATAAAGCACAGCTCCCACCATTCACTATTGAAAATGAGACCGATGGAGGAGAAGAATTGCGGATGCAATATCGTTATTTAGATATTAGAAGAAATCCTGTAAAAGAAAATATCATCTTTCGCTCAAAAGTCAGTATGACTGTTCGAAACTATCTCAGTCAAAAAGGATTTACTGAAGTGGAGACTCCTTATTTAATCAAATCTACCCCTGAGGGAGCACGAGATTTTATTGTGCCTTCAAGAATAAATGCAGGCCAATTTTATGCTCTACCACAATCTCCTCAAACCTACAAACAGCTTTTGATGGTGGGCGGTATAGATCGCTATTTTCAAATTGTGAAATGTTTTAGAGATGAAGACTTAAGAGCAGATAGACAACCAGAATTTACTCAAATCGATTGTGAAATGGCTTTTGTTGAGCAAGAAGATATTCTCAATGAATTTGAAGGGTTAACCAGCTATTTATTACAAGAAATCAAAGGTATTACTCTTGACCGTTTTCCAAGAATGACTTATGCTCAAGCTATGCAAACCTACGGCAACGACAAACCAGATATTCGTTTTGGAATGACATTCTGTGAACTTAATGAATTAGCTCAAGGTAAGGGCTTTGGTGTTTTTGATAATCAACAGCTTGTCGTTGGTATTGCAGTTCGTGGTGCGGCTAGCTTTAGTCGAAAAGAAATTGATAGTTTAATAGACTGGGTCAAAAGACCACAAATAGGCGCTAAGGGATTGGTTTGGGTAAAATGTAATGATGATGGCACCTTTAAATCTTCCGTAGATAAGTTTTTTAGTATGGAAGAATTACGCGCTTGGGCAGAAAAAGCAAAGGCTCAAAAAGGTGATTTATTATTGGTTCTGTCTGGAGAAATCCAAACAACTCGGACGCAACTTAGCGCACTTAGAATGGAATTAGCTGAACGGCTTGATTTGAGAAAGCCCGAAGAATTTGCTCCCCTTTGGATAACAGATTTCCCCTTGTTAGAGTGGGACGAAGAAACCCAACGTTTTCATGCAATGCACCATCCCTTCACAGCTCCAAAACCAGAAGACATTTCTCTATTAGAGAAGCACCCTGAAAAGGTGAAAGCCAATGCCTATGACTTAGTGCTTAATGGCAACGAAATTGGTGGGGGCTCTATTCGAATTCACGATCGACAACTTCAAGAAAAAATGTTTGCTCTTTTAGGTTTTACCAAAGAGGAAGCAAAAAAACAATTTGGATTTCTGATGGAAGCTTTTCAATATGGTGCCCCTCCTCATGGTGGCATCGCATTTGGTTTTGATCGTTTAGTGGCTCTCCTTGGCGGGAAAGAAATCATCCGAGATTTTATTGCATTTCCAAAAAACAATAGTGGCCGTGATGTAATGATTGATGCTCCTGCATCTCTTGATACTGAACAGTTGGATGAACTTGCCCTCAAAATAATCGCTAAACCAAACAAATGAAGATATTGCTACGTTGTTTATTCATTGGTATTTCATTTGGATTAATTTATGGTACGTATCATAAGAGTGTTGTAGATCTTAAGGTAGGAGAAAAAATTATTGGATTTACTGTCGTTTTTGCCGCATTTGTTTTTCTTCCTATATTTCTATATCACAGGTGGAAAGGGAAACGTTTAAAAGACTATACCCTTAGTGAAGAAAACCTAAAAAAAATTCGTAAAAACATTGAAAATCAAGTTGTTTCAAAAAATAAACCGCGATAATATAAGGTCACTTCAAAGTTAAGTCTTAACTTGCGATAATTTTTAATTTATGTTATGACGGGAACCGTTAAATTTTTCAATGAATCCAAAGGATTTGGCTTCATTACCAATGATGAAACTGGCGAAGATGTATTCGTACACGTTTCGGCCCTAGATGGCCTAACCCTCCGAGAAGGAGCGAAAGTAACTTATGTAGAAGAAGAAGGTAAAAAAGGGAAGCAAGCTTCTCAAATTAACTTATTATAACTTATATTGTTACGCTTATCAAGCACCCCAATGGGTGCTTTTTTTATGTCCTTTTTTGACTAAAAAATTGATTCAGCAACACTTTTGATTCCTCTTCTAACACACCTGCACTCAAAGCTGTTTTTGGATGTAAAGAAACGGCGGCTTGTAAAAAGCCCCTCTTAGGGTCTAAAGCTCCGACCACCACACGTTTAATCTGTGCCCAATACAATGCTCCTGCACACATCACACAGGGTTCAAGGGTCACATAAAGTGTACAATCTATCAAATACTTTCCGTTTATAAAATGAGCGGCAGAAGTGATAGCCTGCATTTCAGCATGAGCGGTCACATCATTGAGCCTTTCAGTGAGGTTGTGCGCGCGAGCAATGATCCTCCCATTTTGAACTATCACTGCACCCACTGGAACTTCATCAGTTTCCATCGCTTTTTGAGCCTCACCCAAAGCCTGGCGCATAAAGAATTGATCTTCTTTAGTCATCTACCAAAAATACAGAATATCGTAGTGTCCTCTTTAAATAGAAAACTGAAAAATCAATTTTGTGAAGATTTCATTAAAAAAAGACACTAAAAAATTATAATTAAAGGGTATAAATGTGGTTTGGTAAACTATTGAAAGTGATGAATTTTTGAACTCTATTTGGGAAAAGGGCATGAATTAAGTTTGAATTTATATTTTTACTAAAATCACCACTTATGGCTTCGCAAAAGCGGCTTTTTTTATTAGATGCCTATGCCCTAATTTTCCGAGGCTATTATGCCTTTATAAAAAATCCAAGAATCAATTCTCAAGGCATGGATACATCTGCCATTATGGGCTTTATGAATTCCTTGTTAGACGTTATCAATCGTGAACGACCAGACCATATGGCCGTTTGTTTTGATAAAGGCGGGTCAGTGGCTAGAACTGAACAATTTGCTGAATACAAAGCCAATAGAGATGAAACCCCTGAAGCAATTCAAGTTGCTGTTCCTATTATTCATAACATCCTAAAAGCCATGAAAATCCCAGTCATTGAAAAAGAGGGATTTGAAGCTGATGATATTATTGGCACCTTAGCAAAACAGGCTGAGAAAGAAGATTATCAGGTGTTTATGATGACTCCTGACAAGGATTTTGCTCAATTGGTATCTGAAAATATTTTCATGTATCGACCCGCCAGAATGGGCAATGGCATTGAGGTTTGGGGTGTCCCAGAAGTGTGTGAAAAATTTGAAATTGAAAATCCCCTCCAAGTCATTGATTATTTAGGAATGATGGGAGATGCTGTTGACAACATTCCCGGATTACCTGGTGTTGGAGATAAAACAGCAAAAAAATTTATCAAGCAATTTGGAAGCATGGAAACCCTTTTAGAAAACACAGACCAACTGAAAGGGAAACTTAAAGAAAATGTTGAAACACATAAAGAACAAGGGCTGCTCTCAAAAGAGTTAGCTCGAATTTTATTAGATGTCCCAGTCCATTTTGACGCAGAAAGTTATGCTTTGAGTGAACCTGATTTTGAAAAGGTAAATGCTCTTTTTGATACTCTTGAATTTAGACGGATTAAGGAAAGGTTTGCTAAATTATTTCAAGTAGAAAAGGATAGTCTACAAGAAACAAAAAAAGTAACAAATGCTACACCTAAGGCTCCATCAGAGGGGCAACAATTTGATCTTTTTACGCCTCCTGGGGGTGGATCAGCAGATCAAAATAGTCATAAAGAGGTTTTAGAAAATAATCAATATTCACATCATTATCAGCACGTAACAACTGCTCGTGGGAGAGCATTATTACTCGAAGCGCTTCTAGAACAAACGCAAGTTTGTTTTGATACTGAAACTACAGGTTTGAAAAGCTTAGAAGCCGAATTAGTGGGTATTGCTTTTTCGTGGGTATCTGGTAGAGGCTATTATTTAATTCTTCCACCAGATCAAGTTGAGACTAAAACTATATTAGGTGATTTTAAACCCTTTTTTGAAAATAAATCTATTGAGAAAATTGGACACAATTTAAAGTATGACCTAAAGGTTTTAAGAAAATATGACATTTTAGTTTCAGGTCCTTTTTTTGATACAATGGTAGCGCACTATTTGATTAATCCTGACATGCGTCACAATATGGATATATTAGCTGAAACTTATCTTCATTATAAACCACAACCAATCACATCGCTCATTGGCAAAAAGGGTGCTAACCAAGGAAGCATGAGAGATGTCCCACTAGATTTGCAAACAGAATATGCAGTTGAAGATGCTGATGTCACTTTGCAGTTAAAAGAACATTTTCAAAAAGAATTAGAATCATCACAAACCCTATCCCTTTTTAAAGAGGTTGAATTGCCTTTGATGGAAGTCCTAACTGAAATGGAAAGCGATGGTATAACTGTAGATGCTTCCTATCTAAACGAATTCTCAAAAACATTAGAAACTGACATTGCAACCATAGAGAAACATATTTTTAAAGCTGCTGATGAGACCTTTAATATAGCCTCACCTAAGCAACTTGGCATTATTCTTTTTGAAAAATTAAAGCTAATTGATAAACCGAAAAAAACCAAAACAGGACAATATTCAACAGCAGAAGATGTTTTGTCCTATTTGGCAAAAGAGCACGACATAGTTGCTCAAATATTGGATTGGCGCTCTTTACAAAAATTACAAAATACCTATGTATCGGTGCTCCCCAAAGAAATAAACCCTCAAACAGGAAGAGTTCATACCGTTTATAATCAGGCAGTTGCAGCTACTGGAAGACTAAGTAGCAACAATCCTAATTTGCAAAATATTCCTATTAGAACACCAAGAGGGCAACAAGTTAGAAAAGCCTTTATTGCCAAGTCTGATGACTATGTTTTGATGGCTGCAGATTATTCTCAAATTGAATTACGAATTATTGCTGCCTTAAGCAAAGATCCTGAAATGATTCAAGCTTTTCAGAATAACGAAGATATACATACAGCAACAGCATCAAAAGTATTCGATGTTGACCCCAAAGACGTCTCACGTGCGCAAAGGAGTCATGCAAAGACGGTAAATTTTGGAATAATCTATGGCGTGTCTGCTTTTGGGCTAAGTCAACAGACAGACCTTACAAGAAGTGAATCAAAAGCTTTGATTGAAACCTATTACGCGACCTATCCAACTTTGCGGAATTATATTCACGATCAAGTAGATTTTGCCCGTGAAAATGGATATGTGGAAACTGTTTTAGGCAGAAGACGTTATTTGCAATCAATCAATTCTCAAAATGCGGTGGTGAGAGGTGCAGCAGAACGCAATGCTGTGAATGCTCCTATCCAAGGAAGTGCAGCTGATATTATCAAGTTAGCGATGATAGCCATTCAGAAAAAATTGACTCATGAGCAGTGGGCCTCTAAAATGTTGTTACAAGTTCATGACGAACTAGTTTTTGAAGTTCCTAATGAAGAAGTTGAACCTTTAAAGAAAATGGTCAAAGAAGCCATGGAAGGTGCTTTTTCATTAGAGGTTCCTTTGGTTGTAGACATTGGAGTGGGAAAAAATTGGTTAGAAGCCCATTAGCTCTCTTTTATTTACAAAGAGCATAAAAAAATACAGCTCAAAATTTTACAAAAAAATATATAATTGTACATTTGCAGCCCGTAAATGAAATTTAATATTTTATTAAAGCATACAAATTGTGAATACACTGTTATATAAAACTATTGCTGCAAATGCATCAACCGTAAACAAAGAATGGGTTTTGATTGATGTAGATGGTCTCCCATTAGGAAGATCAGCAAGCATCATTGCTAACTATTTAAGAGGTAAGCATAAGACTAATTATACTCCTCATGTTGACTGTGGTGACAATGTGATTGTGGTGAATGCTGCAAACATTACTTTGAGTGGCAAGAAGTGGGAGCAGAAACAGTATATTCGTCACACTGGCTATCCAGGGGGTCAGCGTTCTTTAAATGCTACACAAGCTCATGCTAAAAACCCTACCCGAATTATGGAAAATGCAGTGAAAGGGATGTTGCCTAAAAACAAACTTGGGGCTGCTTTGTTTCGTAATTTAAAGGTTTATGCAAATGCGAATCACCCTCATGAGGCTCAAAACCCAAAGACAATTAATCTTACTGAATTAAAATAATCAATGGAAGTAACGCACACAATTGGTCGAAGAAAAACCTCAGTAGCGCGCATTTATTTGCAAGAAGGAAAGGGAGCTATTTCGGTCAATCAAAAAGATTATAAAAACTATTTTCCAACTCCAACTTTACAGTATAAAATTGAGCAGCCATTTGCTCTTACTAGTACTGCTGGGTCTTACGACCTAAAAGTTACGGTTAAAGGGGGTGGTGCCAATGGTCAAGCAGAAGCAGTTCGTTTGGCTATATCTAGAGCCTTATGTAAACTCAATGAAGAGCATCGTTCAGCTCTCAAGCCTGAAGGTTTACTCACTCGTGATCCGAGAATGGTAGAACGTAAAAAATATGGCCAGAAAAAAGCTAGAAAGAAATTTCAATTTTCTAAAAGATAAGTATTGGTTTTACTATTGTAAAACCCCCGTTCATTCATTTATTAACCCGTTGTCTAAACCGCTAAGGCGGATGTTAGTTTAGCATCTAAACAAGACCCTAGTCTTGTTGCTATACTTTGAGAACGTAAACTAAAAACTATGACACAAACAGATGTAAATGATCTTCTAAAAGCAGGAGTTCATTTTGGACACTTAACGCGCAAATGGAATCCAAATATGGCTCCCTATATATATATGGAGCGCAATGGAATCCACATTTTCAATCTTTACAAAACGGTAGCAAAACTAGACGAGGCTAACAAAGCACTAAGCAAATTGGCCGCTTCTGGAAGAAAAATACTATTTGTTGCCACCAAAAAACAAGCTAAAGATATTGTAGCAGAGCATGCTAATAAAGTAAATATGCCCTACATAACAGAACGATGGCCTGGTGGTATGCTTACCAACTTTGTAACCATTCGTAAAGCTGTTAAAAAAATGGGGGCCATTGATCGAATGAAAAAAGATGGTACTTTTGAAACACTTTCTAAAAAAGAACGCTTACAAGTAGACAGGCTGCGTTCGAAGTTGGAAAAAAACCTTGGTTCCATTTCTGAAATGACGCGACTCCCAGGGGCAATATTCATTGTAGATACAACACGTGAGCACATTGCTGTAAAAGAGGCTCAAAAACTGAAGATTCCTATTTTCGCCATGGTCGACACTAATTCTGATCCAAGAACGGTTGATTATGTTATTCCATCAAATGATGATGCTTCGAAGTCAATTAGTAAAATTTTAGGCTTAGTAACTGATGCCATTGCAGAAGGTTTAGAAACTCGCAAAAACGAAAAAGAAGGCTTTGACGCTCAAGACGCAGAAGGAATGGCTGCTGCTGAGAGTGCCTCTAATAAAACCGATGTTTCTTCGACTGAAACAGCTCAAGTGGAAGTGGCAGAAGAGCAGAAAGCTGCTCCAGAAGCAAGTACTTCTGAAAATACGGAAGAGGTTAAAAAAACTGATTCAAAAGAAGAAACTACAGAAAAGTAATTAAAAATATAAATACTATTAATTGTGAAAATAACTGCATCAGAAGTAAATAAGCTACGGCAAGCAACCGGAGCAGGAATGATGGATTGTAAAAAAGCATTAGTTGAAGCTGAAGGTGACTTTGACAAAGCAGTAGAAAATCTTAGAAAGAAAGGGCAAAAAGTAGCTGCAAATCGTGCAGATAGAGCATCTTCAGAAGGAGCTGTATTAGCCAAAGTCAATACTGAACAAAACGCTGGTGTTCTTGTCTCTCTCAATTGTGAGACAGACTTTGTAGCAAAAAATGAATCTTATCTGGAATTGGCAACAAGCCTAACTGAATTAGCCTTGAGCCATGATACATTGGATTCCTTTTTGGCCGCTTCTATTGATGGAATGACAGTTGCTGAAAAGCTCATTGAACAAACAGGTGTGATTGGCGAGAAGATTGAAATTGGCGGCTTCAAACGTATTGAAGCCCCTTTTGTAGGATCTTATATTCATGCAGGAAATAAAATTGCTACTTTAGTTGGATTGTCTGCTTCGGTTGAAAAGTCTACTGAGGTAGCTAAAAATGTAGCAATGCAAGCTGCTGCAATGAATCCTATTGCGCTTGATGAAACTGGAGTTGATGCTGCAATCATCGAAAAGGAAATCGAAATTGCTAAAGATCAATTGCGACAAGAAGGTAAACCTGAAGCCATGTTAGACAATATCGCTAAAGGGAAATTAAAGCGCTTTTTTAAAGACAATACGCTCATTAATCAAGCATTTATTAAAGACAGCAAACTCTCTGTCAATCAATATGTAAAGGGAGAAGATGATGCTCTTGAAATTACTGCTTTTGAACGTGTTGCTCTAGTTTAGCTGCTGATTCATTTGTACCATACATAACCCGTTATTGCACTAACGGGTTTTTTATACCTTTATTTTTATGAATCAAAACCTACAACGTTGTTCATGGTGTTTAGGAGATCCTCTTTACATAAAATATCATGACCTAGAATGGGGAAAACCTGTTTATGAAGATCAAAAGCTTTTTGAATTTTTAATCTTGGAAACTTTCCAAGCAGGTTTAAGCTGGATTACTATTCTTCGTAAAAGAGAAAATTTCAGAGAGGCTTTTGACAATTTTGATTATCTAAAAGTAGCCTCATTTAACACTGAAAAGTTAGAACTCTTAATGCAAAACAAGGGCATCATAAGGAATCGCTTAAAAATATATGCTGCAATGAACAATGCTCAAGCTTTTCTAGAGGTTATACGTCAAGAAAAGAGTTTTTCAAATTATATTTGGCAATTTGTAGAGGGAAAACCAATCCAAAATCAATACCGTTCAATGGAAGAAATTCCTGCCTATACACCCCTAGCAGAAAAAATCAGCAAAGACTTAAAACAAAGAGGTTTTAAATTTGTTGGCCCTACCGTGATTTATGCCCATATGCAGGCTACGGGTATGGTCAATGACCACGTGATGAGTTGTTTTCTCAATAAAGAAATTCAACAATCTTAGAAAGGGAGATCGTCGTCAACCTCTTTTGCCTCGTCATCTGCGGGTTGAAAAGATTCTGGGGGTGGCATAGGTGGCATTTCTGAAGCTGTATTTGTTTGAGCCTCTATACGCCAACCTTGAACAGAATTAAAATATTTGGTTTCTCCCTGTGGGTTGACCCACTCTCTTCCTCTAAGATTTATGCCAATAGTAACTGTTTGGCCCACCTGATGGCTATTCAAAAGTTCACACTTATCTTGTATAAATTCAACTAAAATATGCTGAGGATATTGTTCTTCTGTAGTCACTACAACCTCTCTTTTTCTAAAACCGTTAGTGCCATAGGTTTTTGTTTCGTCGATCCATTTAATTTTTCCTGAAATTTCCATATTGTAGAACTCTTAGTTAACAAAAATAACAAAACTTTCTAGGCAAAAAGTTCACTTTTTTGCTTTTTAATTCAATTCTGTCAAATCCTTTATCTTCGTGTTAAATCAATGTAGATCTTTTGGTTAATCGACTAAAAAAAGGGATTAAAAACGGATGGCTTTGGGCGGCTTTTGCTATTGTTGGGCTTATTGTTTGGAACACCAATATGCTCTTTCGTCAAATGCGAGCTGAGGAAAGAGAAAAAATGGAGTTGTGGGCCATGGCACAAGAAGAGTCTATTCAAAACACAAACTTGAGTAACTTAACCTTTGAAGTGTTACAGCAAACTGGCGGAAACCCTATGATCCAAGTCAATGAGTCAGACCAAATACTTCAGTTTCGAAATATTGATTGGAATGCAGAGGAGTCAGATTCTATAGTGCTGAATCAAATCTTAGAAAAGATAAAAAAGGAAAATCCTCCTATTTTAATACAATATAGGAATGACGCAGGAGAGTTGCTTATCAATCAGAAGTTGTATTATGGTAATTCAGAATTATTAAAAAAATTACAATACTATCCTTTAGCCCTTTTGCTTATTATTTTTCTTTTTGGTGCTGTTGTGTATTTTGTTTTCAAAACAGCTCAAATTGCCGAACAAAATAGACTATGGGCTGCCATGGCAAAAGAAACAGCGCATCAAATTGGAACCCCATTAACCTCAATTTTAGGATGGCTTACTCTTTTAAAAGAAAAAGATCCTGAAGCGATGGCCCTATTAGAAATTGAAAAAGATGTAGACCGGCTTAAAGTTATTTCTGAACGATTTTCTAAGGTAGGATCTCTTCCTGAGCTAAACGACCAAGATCTGATTAGAGTAGTACTACAGACGGTTTCTTATCTTCAAAAAAGGACCTCTTCAAAAGTGGAGTTTACTACTTCTTGGCCTACAAAACCCATCGTACTAAAACTCAATGAACAACTTTTAAGTTGGACCCTTGAAAACCTAATCAAAAACGGCATAGATGCAATGAAAGGCAAAGGGAAATTGGGAGTCTCAATTGGATTAAAAGGAGATCAAGCAGAAATTTTAGTTTCAGATACTGGCGCTGGAATTAGTCGTGAAAACAGTTCAAAAATATTCAATCCGGGGTTTTCTACTAAAAAAAGAGGATGGGGGCTTGGCCTTTCTTTGGCAAAGAGAATTGTGGTTGACTATCACAAAGGAAAAATTGGTATAAAAAAAACAGTGCTTGGAAAAGGAACTGAAATTCAAATTTTACTCCCTAAAAAATAATTTCAAGTCAAGTTTTGAAAAGCTTTAGCAATTGCACCAGCTGTTTGAGCCAGTTGCTCTGGTGTGGCCTCAATTTTTGATTGAAATGTAGCATCTGTCATTGCTTGAAGAGGAATTAAGTGTACATGAACATGAGGCACTTCAAGACCAATAATACTCATTCCCACTCGTTTACATGGTATTGTTTCTTGAATAGCTAGAGCTACTTTTCTCGAAAAGAACATCAGTTTTTGATAGTCAGCCTCAGATAAATCAAGGAACTTATCCTTCTCTTTTTTTGTAACACATAATGTGTGTCCCGTTTGGTTAGGATTAATATCTAAAAAAGCGAAGCAATGTTCGTCTTCTGCAATTTTATGACAAGGAATTTCTCCAGCAATAATTTTTGAAAATATACTAGCCATTTAAGTTCTTGAAATTGATAAAATTTCAAAAGTGATAGTGCCATTAGGAACACTGATTGCGGCTTGATCTCCCACTTTTTTTCCTAGTAATCCCTTTCCAATAGGAGAATCAACCGAAATTTTACCTGACTTAAGGTCAGCCTCACTTTGGGCTACTAAGGTATATTCCATTGTAGCTCCATTGGCAACATTTTTGACCTCTACTGTTGAAAGGACTAAAACTTTTGAAGTGTCTAATTGAGATTCATTTATGATACGCGCATTAGCAAGAACTTCTTCTAGTTTAGAAATTTGCATTTCTAACATCCCTTGAGCTTCTTTGGCGGCATCATATTCTGCATTTTCACTTAAATCACCTTTGTCTCTTGCCTCAGCAATAGCTTGTGATGCTTTAGGACGCTCTACATCTTTGAGATGATTGAGTTCCATTCTCAATTTTTTTAAGCCTTCTTCTGTGTAGTAGGATACTTTACTCATAACTTTTTCGTTTTATTAAAAGACAGGGCTTTTTTGCTTGATGTATAGCTAACAAATGTACAAAAATGAGGTGGTACAGTAAAATTTGTATTTGTTTTTGGGTCTTTCTCCTCTGTTGCACAAGTTGTTCTAAGAATACCATTGAACGCAACCCATATATACCCAATTCGCCCGTTAATTATCAGCTCAACTTACGTCTTCCTTCCAATAACGCACTGAATTTTGCCGGAGGTGGACTATTAATTAATGATATTGGGCTCAACGGTGTATTGGTGTTCAATTTAAATGGAAACTCTTTTTTAGCCTGGGAGGCTACCTGTCCCAACCACTCTTTAGAAAGCTGTTCTGCTCTTAAATTAGAAGGCGTTTTAGCTGTGTGTAGCTGCGAGTCCTATCAATATAGTCTTGCCACAGGGCAGTTGCTCAATCCCTCTCAAGAAAACAATACCCCTTATAATTTGCTTTTTTATCAAATTCAAAAAACAGGAGATGTAATATATATTTCGAATTAATTTTTTTTGACAGATGAAATCATTTTCTCTTTGCCTCTTTTTTATCTCAATCCTACTTTTTTCCGTTCCACTTATGGGGCAACAATTGACGGTTGACCCGAGCCCAGGAAAAAAAGAAGAAACAAGTTTTAAAGTTCGTTTTCTCAGATCGGTATTGGTAGGTTTCAATAGTATTGGTCATTTGACTTTGACAGGATCAGGCCTCATTAGTTTGCGCTATAGTGCTAGAAAAGGCAGTGTTACTGAATTTGATGTTTTCTCCTCTGCTTCTCCTCTTTTCTTGAAAAATAATGACCAATTGAATGCTGCCTCACACCTTCTTAACCCTGTGGGTGGTCTGGCTAACGCAAGCCTTCGTTTTTCTTATCCACTTAAAGTCAAAGAAAATAAGGTCTCGAAAATAGCTTTACGAACAGGGCTAAAATTGATTGAAGCATTTCCCATAAAAGCAATTGATGGAAATTATTTTTTAGACCAATACCTCGAACTAGGGTGGAGCTTTCAAAACTTGATTACTGAAAATCCGATGGACAACGAAAGTCTCTACTTTCTAGCCTATCCACATTTGTTCGTTCACCATAGTGATTCAGAGCAACGCAACTCCTTTTTTGGCACAAATCTACCTCCAACAGCTCTGGGCTATGGTTTTGAAGTTGGCCTGAATTATAACAAACGTCTTCATCTTAGCTTGACGGGAAGTCAATTTGTAAATGCTGACAGTGTTGATCTACAAAAATTTGTTGTGGCTATAGGTGTTGCTTTTCAATTTTAAAATAAGACTCTAATTCCTACTAAAAAATTGATCCCAGCCTGTGGATAAAAACCGGCACCTTCAATCGTTTTTATTTGACCTGCAACTGACCAATCATCATCATAGGTGTAAAAATAGCCATTGGATTCATATAGGGTATTGAATATATTATTTATTAAAAGTAAAAATTGAACCTCTTTTGCCCAACTTAGCTTTTGAAAAAGGTAGGTTGCATTGAGATCTGAAGTGAAATAGGCATCTAGTACTGAATTTTCAGAATCAATATTTCCCATATATTGCTTCCCAACATATTTAGACAACAGGCCTATTTGGAACGTTGTAGAGGGAGCAAAAATAAAAGCGTTTCCAGCTACAACAGATGGTGAATAGGAAAGGTTTGTCGCCCCTAAATTCTCAATATTACCATCTCTTTGAAATTTAAAATCTAAGTTTTTATTTTGACTCAATGCCACATTTGGCTGCCATAACCAAAGTGGAGAAAACTTTATTTTAGCATCGATTTCTATTCCAATTCTTCTACTTTTTCCTACATTTTCTCTAATAGGATATCCCACTTCATCTAAAGCTCCTGTTAAAACCAATTGATCTTTGTATTGCATCCAATAAAGGTTTGCTTGCCAATTGATCTGTTCCGTTTCTTTGCGCAAGCCTAATTCAAAATCATGAAGGGTTTCTGGTTTTGGATCTCCATTTTCATAATCTGTTCGGTTTGGTTCTCGTTGGGCCTTGGCATAAGAGCCATACCAGCGTTGGTTTTCTGAAGTTTTGTAGGTCAATCCTAATTTTGGGTTAAAAAAAGTAAAAGATTCATTTACATTAAAATCTCGAGGGCCATTCAATGTACCATTGGTTTTATAAGTGATATGTCTCAATTGAAGGTCAACATAGGCATTCCATTTTTCAGAGATTAAGTAGTTAAGTTTAGAAAATCCGCTCGTTTCTCTCTTGATTGAATTACTTTCATAAAAATGATGCCTAGGAAGTACATTTCCTGCCATCTGCGCCCAAACCAATTCCCCAAAATGATCTCCATCATAAGAGCTATAAAGACCCCCAATATTTAATTTAATTTTTTCGATGTCGTATTGCAGCCCTACAGTGGTTACATAATAATCATTGTCTAACCATTTTTTAGTTACGTTTTCGGTAGTATTGATGGTCTGATTCCCTAACCTATAGGGCGAGAGTTGCAGATAATCAAAATTTGTATTGCTGCCGAAGCTAATATTTTGGTTATACCACAAGTCATTATACTCTTCATAAAAACCGCGCCCATGAGTATAATTCAAGCCTAATGAAAATGTCCATGCATCACTTAAAAACTCCTTCCAATGGAACTGAAAATGATCTTGGGCATAATTATCAACTTGATTGTCATAATAATCGCTTATGACTCCTTGATTGTCATATATTTCACCTGCAGGGTTATAGGTTCTTTCATTTTTTAGGGTTTCTGTATCTAGGCCATACCAAGCTTGGTAAGTGATTTCATGACCCCCAAAAAATACTCCTTTGAGCAACCTTTTCTCATCTTTATAGGCCATTTGAAAAGTGTAACCATTTAAGTTAGAACTTGCCCGGTCGATATATCCCTCTGAATTAATTTTGGAAAGTCTGCCAGAAAAAACAAAATGATTCTTTAATAAACCTGTTGAAAATCGAAAAGTGTTTTTTTGAGTATTAAAAGAACCTGCACTAGAGGCAATTTCAGCAAAAGCATCTGCAGACATAAAATCGGTTTCAAGATTTAAACTAGCCCCAAAAGCACCAGGCCCATTAGTAGAGGTTCCTACTCCTCTTTGTAACTGAAAAGATTGAATAGATGAGGCCACATCAGGTAGATTGACCCAATAAGTGCCTTGTGATTCAGCATCATTGTAGGGAATTCCATTGATTGTAATATTAATACGAGTGGCATCACTCCCTCTTACACGAATTCCGGTATAACCAATGCCTGCTCCAGCATCACTAGTGGTCACCACGCCAGGCAAATAGTTTAACAGTATAGGAATGTCCTGCCCTAAATTTCTGACAGCCAGTTCTTCTTTTGTCAGATTAGAAAAAGTGACGGGAGTATCTTTTTCTGCACGAAGCCCTTGCACTTGAACTTCTTGCAAGGAAATGGTAGACAATGAATCTTGTTGCTGTTGTGCTATTAGTGGAGGTGCTTGAATCAGTAGAAGTCCAAAAATAAAAAAATGTACTAGTTTCATTCGAATTAAATTTTATTCGAATAAAAGGGGTTATTATTCTTTGGATTATATAATAAATTAAACTTAATTTTCCCTTGGCGGCATTACCCGCCCAGGTTCAATGGGTATGATCTCAGCCCAAATGGGCACCCCTTTGAGATGTTATAAAAGTATAAAAAAATTAGTCCCCCAACAAATCTGTGATTTTTTTTACGGGATGAAATGTTTGTTTTGGAACTTCAACAAAAAAAGTATTCCAATGTGCCATGCCTCCATTCCATAAACCAGGCCATTCTAATGCTTTAATTTTTTTGGGGCCAATTGTTTTATGAGTAATCATATAGCGTTGGTCATCGCTAAACTCGTGAAGTGCAAATTTTTCTCCATTAACATCTGTAATCGCGCAAACCATCAGTACGGGGTTGAAATGTGTTGTGTTTTGAATAAGACTATGGTAATCAGCAGACTTTGAATCCAATTCTACTCCTTCAATAATTTGGAGGTGACGCCCTCTTTTGGAATGCACCCAAAAAGGACCTCCACCTGCTTTTCCCTCATTTTTAATCATACCGCAAACTCGAAGTGGACGGTGTAAATAATCTTTTAACTTTTCGTGAGGTGGCTTACCTTCTGATTGGAGCTCGAAAGTTTTATCGAAGTGTTCGTGTATAAAATTAACTATAGGGCTGTAGTCAATGTTTTGTTTTTGGTTATCAAGATCTTTGAGATGTTTGAAAATTTCTTTCTGTATTTGAAGAGTAATACCTCCCAAAATTTGCATCCACTGAATTGTAGTATTGTTTAATTCACCCCATTGAATATTATCAATATTTTTAAGCCAAACAAAATTAGTGTTCATTTGATTTAGATTTTCTAATAAAGCCCCATGGCCTCCTTTTCTAAAAAGAAGTTGCTCTTGCTCATCTCTAACCCATTTGTTTTGGAGATCTAGCACTGGAGTATCAGTCAGCGGATGTTGATAAGAATAAGAAATCTCTAGCGTTGCTTGCTTCGAGTTTAAATACAGTTCTGCTAATGTCTCAAAGGTTTTACGATGCTCTTTGTCAATGGTAAAATGCAACTTGATTTTTTGATTTTTTGGAGCAATATTCAATGCTTCTTCTAAATGGGCTTCAAATGGGGTGAATGCGTTTCCTTTTTCATCGGAGAAAAAAGTGATTAGCCCCTTGGGTAAATGACTATAGGCTAAGTGATTCTCATTCAGGAGAACATCTATAAAGGCATCAAAAAAAGAATCCCCTTCTAAATCAAATAGCCCTGCATGATCAAATAAATAGCCATGAATATTCGCATAAAAAGGAAATCTTTTCAAGTTGATGATGAACTTTTTAAAGTCTTTATTTTCAGGGTAGTCCAAAAATTGTTTAAAATTAAAATGTGGTTTTCTTTTTTCGTTCCAATACTGATATAAATCGCTAAACATTCTACTAGCCGCTCCTGAAGCAGGCACAAATTTTTGCCATGAATGAGAGCTATTTTGCTGTTGAAAATTGCGTAGGGCAATTTCCTGGTTTTTTGATGAGAGTTGATGAATACCGTCACCGACTACGGCTACTTCTAGTGTATTTAAAGTCTGAGGGCCTTTTTTCAACTGTTCTTCTTGACGAAGAATCAATTCAAGAGAACGTCCTAGATCTGCCATTCGAATTTGATCTTTTTCAGTAAGCATAGTGATTTTTTAAAAGATTTTGAACCGCTTCAGTAGCCTGCTTTAGACGGTTTTTGTGTGACCCCTTTAAACAAGTGTAGGGAAAATGATTTTCAACTAACGTTTTTTCAAAGTAATCAAACATGGTTTCTCTTTGATTTGGTCGGTCTCTCAAATCGTCTTTTTCCCACGGAATGTCAGGTGATGTCAATAAATAATAATGATAATTTACTTCTTGAGCCCATTGATTCAATTGGAGGCTTGAGTACCCATCAAAGTGGGTTTCAGACCATACTTTAGTTACCCAAATGTTAGTGTCACAAAAAAGGACTTTATTGGCTTTTTGTAAAGCCTTGTTCTCTGCTTCCATTTGACCAATTGCTATTGTGTGCAAATCTTCTAATGAACAGACTTCTTGTGTATTATCCCATTTCTGCTGAAGAAATTCTCGGGCAAATTCGGGCACCCACTCTGTATTAAATGCATCAGCCAAAGCTGCTGCAATGGTTGTTTTCCCCGAAGATTCAGGGCCGTATAAAACTACTTTTACACAATTGTTGTCTTGTTGAGATAGTGTCTTTTCCATTGCAAATAGCCTAAGGTTGCTAAGAACGTAAATATAATATATTGTAAGCTGCTAATTGTTAACCCTTTGTAAAAATAAAGAGGTATTGAAATCAAGTCACCAACAATCCAAAAGAGCCAATTTTCAATTTTTCTTCTAGCCATTAGCCACATACCTACAAAAAATATTCCAGTAGTTATTGTATCTACGATTGCTGTAACATTGTTCCACTTATTGAAAATTGAATAAACTATTGTAATAAATACTACTGTTAGCAAAAAGAGAATAATTACTATTTTCCAATCTTTTGGAGAGGATCGAGTCACGGGGTGACGTATTTGCCCCTCCTGTTTGCGGGTCCAATAATACCAACCATAGAGACTCATGTAGAAATAGTATGCATTGATTATCATGTCTCCCAACAATTCAAATTGCCATAATAAATAAACATAAATTGAGGTTGAAATAAGGCCAGTGGGAAAAACCCACACATTGTTTATTCTAGAATATAAAACACTGGCAATGCCAAACAAAGCTGCAATACTTTCTAAAAATATTTGGGAAGTAGAATAATCTAAGTAGGGGCCAAAAAAAAATTCTGTCAGAGAGCTTTCTATTGAAATGTTAAAAATCTGCAACATAATCACTGCGATCACCTTTTACTATTTTGATATGCATCATACAAGCCATTTCCTGTTCAAAAAGGACCTTTATTTCTGAAGTCAAATATTTCATTAAGGTATCATAATCTCCATAGATTTGGGTACTTAAGGGTGTTTCCTTAATGATAAAGTTTGACCCTCTAAGTGTTTTTATGAATTCTTTAATTGAGGTACGAAAATCGTCTTTTAAAGGGGTCAATGTAAGTTCAACAGAAATTTTCATAATTTAACATTTATAGCTTTGGCAAGAGTAACACAATAATCTTTAAAATCAAAAAAGTGTAACTTGAAGTTAAATATTTTGTTCTTGATGTTGACATGTCCTTTTCCAACTTTTGTTTCAGATGAAAAGGGCTGAATATAAATTTGTTCAGCAAAATGTGTTCCAGCTGTATTAAACACTTTGTATATGGCCTCTTTGGCAGTCCAAAAATGAGTGTAGTAGTGCATTTTGTTTTCTTGAGTAGTATTGTCAATTTCCTTTTGATGCATAAATCTTGGCGCAATTTGTATTATCTTTTGTTGATAATGTTCTACGTCAATACCAACGGGAGAATTTGCAATTACAATAGCTGCAATGTTTTTGGTATGACTAATGGAGATAAAACGTCCATCAGTTAAATAGGGAGCACCGTTAGCTTCATATTGATGTATTTGAGGAGCAATACCATGCTGATTTAATAGTTGTCTAACAGCTAGGTAGCCTTTTCGATGAGAATCACTTTTTCTTTCAGAAAGACGGTTTTGCGCTTCTTTGGAAAGTGATAAGCCTTTTTTCAATTCGTTTTCACTTTCTGTAATTTGCCACAACATCATTTCAGTGGTTGAGTCAATAACTTCTTTATGGGTGATAGGCATTTGATTTTCGTAGAAAGATTGTAATTTTGCTGATTCAAACAAAGATACAACTATGGAAACGAAAATGACCCAACCGAGTTTTTACAAAGTGAAAGACATCGGTCTTGCCTCATGGGGGAGAAAAGAAATTACTTTAGCTGAAAAAGAAATGCCCGGGCTGATGGCTTTAAGGGAGGAATATGGCCCTTCTCAGCCATTAAAAGGAGCTCGAATTGCAGGTTGTTTGCATATGACAATTCAAACTGCCGTGCTCATAGAAACTTTGGTGGCCCTTGGCGCTGAAGTTACTTGGAGCTCTTGTAATATTTTTTCTACTCAAGACCATGCTGCTGCAGCTATTGCAGAGGCAGGTATAGCTGTTTATGCTTGGAAAGGAATGAACGAAGAAGAATTTGACTGGTGTATAGAACAGACCCTTTTCTTTGGAGAAGAAAGACAACCTCTAAATATGATTTTAGATGATGGAGGTGATTTGACTAATATGGTATTAGACCGTTACCCTGAACTTATAGAAAATATTAAGGGCCTTTCTGAAGAAACAACTACTGGTGTTCATCGTCTCTATGAACGAATGAAAAATGGAACACTACCCCTCCCTGCCATCAACGTTAATGACTCAGTTACTAAATCAAAATTTGATAATAAATACGGATGTAAAGAAAGTGCCGTAGATGCCATAAGACGCGCTACAGACGTAATGCTTGCTGGAAAAAGAGTAGTGGTTTGTGGGTATGGTGATGTGGGTAAAGGAACGGCTGCTTCGTTTAGAGGTGCAGGTGCCATAGTTACCGTTACAGAAATTGATCCTATTTGTGCTCTACAAGCTGCAATGGACGGTTATGAAGTTAAAAAATTGTCTACAGTAGTTGCCAATGCTGATATTGTTTGTACCGCCACGGGAAATAAAGACATTCTCAAAAAAGAATATTTTTTAGCCATGAAAGACAAGGCTATTGTATGCAACATTGGGCACTTTGACAACGAGATTGACATGGCTTGGTTGAATGAAAACTATGGCCATACGAAGTCAGAAATTAAACCACAAGTTGACTTATATACCTTAGAAGAAGGTAAACAACTGATTGTTTTAGCTGAAGGAAGATTGGTTAATCTAGGTTGTGCGACTGGCCATCCAAGTTTTGTCATGAGTAATTCATTTACTAACCAAACACTTGCTCAAATTGAGCTTTGGTTGCATGCAGATAATTATGAAAACAAAGTATATATGTTGCCAAAACACCTAGATGAAAAAGTTGCTGCACTCCATCTAGATCATTTAGGAGTTGAATTAGAGGCTTTATCTCAAGAACAAGCTGAATATATAGGAGTGACTGTGAAAGGGCCGTTTAAGCCAGAGTATTATCGATATTGATTCTTCTGGTTTGATGGTTATTCTTGTTTAAGCTTATACCAAAAAAAATCCTGCTTTTTAAGCAGGATTTTTTTATTCTTTTATTCAAGTACTTATGCCTCGAAGGGTTCTATAGAAACATACGACTTGTTGCCTTGCTTTTTGGTAAATTTTACAATACCATCAACTTTGGCATGGAGCGTATGATCCTTACCCAAGTAGACATTTTCGCCAGGACGGTGAGCCGTTCCACGTTGGCGTATAATAATATTTCCCGCTCGGGCTGCTTGTCCTCCGAAAATTTTAACGCCAAGACGTTTGGATTCTGATTCTCTTCCGTTTTTTGAACTTCCTACTCCTTTTTTGTGTGCCATAGTAAGCTTATTTTAGTTATTTAGATAGTGCAGCAATTAAATCAGCTTTCTTCATTGAAGAAATCCCTTGAATACCTTTTGCTTTAGCCTCTTCTTTAAGTTGAGAAACGGTCATACTAGAAAAGTCTTTTGTAACTTCTTTTGGTGCTCCTTTCTTTACTGTTTCCTTTACTGGGGTAGCTTTTTTACCTGTAGAAACTGGTTTATTAGCCCCTTTTGTTTCTTCTTTAGGGTTTGTCGTAGTTTCTGGCTTTTTAGCCTTTGCGCCAGAAGCTGTAATTTTTTCAATCACTAGCTCAGTTAACGCTTGTCTGTGGCCATTTTTAACTCGATAGCCTTTTCTTCTTTTTTTCTTAAAAACAATCACTTTGTCTCCTTTGAGGTGATTGACTACTGTTGCTTCTACAGAAGCACCTGTGATAGCCGGGGCGCCAACAATAACCTTTTTTCCATCATCTAGAAGATAAACTTGGTCGAAGGAGACTTTTGCTCCTTCTTTATCAGCTAAGCGATGTACAAAAAGCTTTTGGTCTTTTGCAACTTTAAATTGCTGCCCTGCTATTTCTACAATTGCATACATGCTATATTATATTATTTTGGAGGGCAAATATACCATTTTCAAAAGAAATAACAAGCACTAATGTTTTATTAAATTAGGACTTTCTCAAACTGTATTTACCTGATCCTGTTAGGTAGAGTGCAATAAAACCTATGCAGAACAATAGCGCTTTTTCTTTTCCTTTAAAAGGATCGTCTGCATGGACAACAAAAGCTATAACTCCAGTTGTAATGATAGAAAAAATTAAAGCCAAGCGAGTACGATAGCCAAGTATAATAAAAATGGGTGCAATAAATTCACCCAACACGGTAAAAAGTAAGGACGGTATTGATCCTACGCCTAGAGGGTCGGCAAAATCAAAATTACCATTGATTAATTTCATCAATTTTCCATAGCCGTGTGTCATTAAACAGAGTGAAAAAGAAACGCGAAAAAACAATAAGGCAGTATTTATGTAAGATTTTTCAAGCATTGGATTTAAGTTTTGTTTTAAGAAAGTTACAAATTATATTGAAAACTTACTCAAAAAATAGGAGACAGTCTTTGAGAGCCCTTCTTCAAACTTTGTTTTGGGAGACCAGCCCAATTGCTGCTCGATTTTTGTGGTATTTATGGCATAGCGATAGTCGTGACCTAATCTATCTTCAACAAATTCAATTAAAGAGGTAGAACTGCCTTGAGGATTATTAAGTTTTTTGTCGATAATTTTAATGATCATTTCAACTAGATCAATATTTCTAATTTCATTGTTTCCACCAACAGCATAGGTTTCTCCATTTTTGCCTTTATGAAAGATAAGATCAATTGCTTTAGCATGGTCTTCCACATAGAGCCAATCTCGAATATTTTTCCCTGTGCCATAAACTGGCAATGGTTTTTGTTCCACAATATTTTTAATGAAAAGTGGAATTAGTTTTTCTGGGAATTGATGAGGCCCATAATTATTAGAACAATTTGACAATACCACTGGTAGCCCATATGTATGAAAATAAGCTCTAACAAAATGATCAGATGCTGCTTTGGAGGCAGAATAGGGTGAACGCGGATCATAAGCTGTTAGTTCAGAAAAACTCCCTTGATCCTCTAAGCTTCCAAAAACTTCATCTGTTGATATGTGATAGAAACGTTTGTTTTTCGGATGGTTACCCCAATGGTTTCTTGCTGTTTCTAGAAGATTTAGTGTGCCCATTACATTGGTTGATGCAAAACCTAATGGGTCTTTTATGGAATTGTCTACATGCGATTCTGCTGCTAAATGAATTACAGCGTCAAAGTCATATTTATAAAAGATCTTTTGCACCGTTTTCCTTTCTCTAAGGTCTCCTTTTTCAAAATGATAATTCGGCGCATTTGATACCTCAGCAACATAGTTTAGATCTGCAGCATAGCTAAGAATATCAAAATTTATAATTTTATAATGTGGATATTTTTTTACAAACTCTAAAACAACATGAGAACCTATGAACCCCGCACCTCCAGTAATTAATATATTCTGTTTTTTAGCCATTAAATGTGTTCCAAACATTCCTTTAAGGCAGTTTGCCAATTGGGAATGGTCAAATGTAAGGTGTTTTCAAATCGGTTAGTGGATAAAACTGCATTTTTGGGTCTAGTTGCAATTGTAGGATAATCTTTGGTTTGTATAGGCTCAATTTTAACATCTAACCGATGTTGAATTACAATTTCCTTTGCTAAATCATACCAAGACGCTTTGCCTTTATTAGCGAAATGGAAGCACCTAAATTTCCAAAAATCTGGATGCTCTATGTGTTTGAGTATGTTCCTAGCAAGTGAAAGTCCGGAAGTGGGCCGACCAAATTGATCATTCACCACCTGAATGGTCTTTTTACTTTTTGCTAAGTTTAATATAGTTTTTAGAAAGTTTTTCCCATAAGGGCTAAATAACCAAGAGGTTCTGACCACAACCGCATTGATATTTGAATCAAAAATAATCTCCTCTCCTTTTGCCTTTGATTGACCATAAATGCCTAATGGATTGTATTGATCTGTTTCTTTGTAAAAGGTTTTTATAGAACCATCAAAAACATAATCTGTAGAAAAATGAACTAATTTAAAGTTGTTTAATTGGCAAATTTCAACAATATTTTTTACGCCTTGAATGTTAATTATGTGCGCCTTTTCCTTCTCATTCTCTGCCTGATCAACAGCAGTATAAGCGGCACAATTTATTATCCCATCAAAAGATTTTTTTTTAAAAAAGGCTGACAAAATGTGACGATCAGTAATATCCATCTCCTCTTCATTAGCAAAATGAAGGTTTATTCTAGGGAAGTTTGAATGTAAAGCTTTGAAACATCTTGCTAATTGACCATTGGCACCTGTAACAATATAATTAGACATACAAATCTTCTATGAAATCGAAAAGCCGTGCTTTTTCTATATATGGATGCTGCCGATCTTTATCTGATAGAATCCAATTTTTTTTGTCGAGTTTCCAATCAATGTTGAGAAATGGGTCATCAGGAGCTATACTTCCCTCACTTTGAGGATTGTAATATTGATCTACTTTATAGGTAAAAATTGAAGTTTCACTGAGTGTTATAAAGCCATGAGCAAAACCCCTAGAAATAAAGAGTTGTAATTGATTTTTATCATTTAAGAGTTGGCTGAAATGCTGTCCAAAAGTGGGCGAGCCTTTGCGGATATCAACGACCACATCCAAAACTTCGCCTTGAATGACACTGACTAATTTAGACTGGCTGTATGGTGGCAATTGATAATGAAGACCTCGTAAAACTCCTCTTTTGGAATAGGTGAGATTGTCTTGGCAAAATTGTATATCGTGCCCTGTTGAGGCTTTAAAATTTTTGTGATTATGGTGTTCCATAAAACCTCCTCTTTTATCTTTATGTAAGGTAGCTTTTAGTAAAAAGACATTTTTAAATGGGGTATCAATTATTGTCATTTAATCCATTGTTTTAAAATTAACCAATTTTTATTCACCTTCTTAAATCCATTTTATGCCGGGTTCAACTTTCATAACCCTAAATAAATAAAAAACATATCTCGTTCTAAAAAGAGAATGTGATTTTTACTACTGAGAATAACGCTCTGAAAGATAATCTCCATAGGTGGTGTTTTGGAGTTTTTGTGCTTGCTTTAGCAATTCTTTCTTAGATATAAGACCATTTTCATAGGCAATTTCTTCTAGACACCCTACTTTTAAACCTTGCCGTTTTTCGATGGTTTGAATGAATTGCCCAGCAGCTATCAAAGATTCGTGAGTGCCAGTGTCTAACCAGGCAAAACCTCTTCCTAGCTGTTCAACATGTAATACCCCAGCGTTAAGAAAAGCTTGATTGACACTGGTAATTTCTACTTCTCCTCGAGGAGAAGGGGTTACTTTTTTTGCTATTTCAACAACCGAATTAGGATAAAAATAGAGGCCCACCACGGCTTTATCACTTTTGGGCTCTTTTGGTTTTTCTTCAATAGATAGTGCCTTCCCTTCGGAGTCAAACTCGATTACGCCATAGCGCTGTGGATTTTTTACCGTATATCCAAAAACAGTGGCTTGAGAACTAGACACAGCCCTTTTTCTTGCTTTATTGAGCAGTATTTCGAGACCCTCGCCATAAAATATATTGTCTCCTAAAACCAAGCAAACAGGATCGTTTGCTATGAACTTTTCACCCAATAAGAAGGCTTCAGCTAAACCGTTAGGCTTTTCTTGTATGGCATAACTTATCTTTATACCCCATTGAGAACCGTCACCCAATAGACGCTTATAACAGCCAATATCTTCTGGGGTACTGATTAATAAAACTTCTTTCATACCTGCTAAAAGTAGGGTTGAAAGTGGGTAATAAATCATGGGCTTGTCATACACCGGAAGCAATTGTTTGGAAACTCCCAAAGTCACAGGGAAAAGTCGGGATCCAGTACCGCCAGCAAGAACAATAGCTTTCATAAAATTATTTTTCTAGAATTTTTTCTAAATCTGAAAGTAATTTTTCTTTCGCAAAGTTATGTTTAAAATATCTAATGGCATTTTTTGAATAGTCCTCTTTAATTTGCTTTGTAGAATTGTGTAATTTAAAGATGTTATTTGCCAAATCAATAGCGTTTTCTGCATGGGCACATAATCCTGACTTAGACTCTTCAATTATTTTTTTTCCAATCCCATCCAACGCTCCAATAATTGGTTTTCCACAGGCTAAATAAGATTGTAATTTACCTGGAATAGTGTAGGAAAAAATGTCAGCTTTTTTTAAGGTAATTAAAAGTGCGTCTGCACAGGCAAAATAATGTGGCATTTCCTCTGGTGGATAGGATCCTAAAAAATAAAATTTATCAGAAAGCCCTTTTTCATTTATTTGCTCTTGAATTCTTGATTTATCTCTTCCGTCTCCTAATATAACTAAATTGATGTTATGGTCTTTTAACTTTTCGAAAGCACTTATGATAGTGTCAAAACTTTGAGCTACACCAATATTTCCAGCAAAAACCAAATTAAATCCTTTTGGAAACTTCGATAAATAGTTCTTGTCTTTTTCAACTACTTTATAGAAATCTTCAGCGTAGTAAGGATAATAAATTAACTTGTTATCAGCCACATTTTGCTTTTTGATGTATGGAATAAATTCTGGGGATTGCACTAAAATTACATCGGTATATCTATAAATCAGTTTAGTCATCTGATTTACTAAACCTAAAACAATACCACTTTTAATACCCCCTGCTACTCGAACAGACTCAGGCCATAGATCGTGGACCCATAAGTGAGATTTGCATCTAAATCTTCTTGCTGCCACTACTCCAAGTATTCCAACAGTAATTGGTGATGGAGCATAAATAAAAACTTTGTCGAATTTTTTTTTTAATTGAAAAATTTTAAAAAAGGCAAAAAATACAAAGGAGAAGTAGTTTAGAAATAGTTTGACACCGCCTCCTTTTTTTCTTAAAATTAAATTGGCTCTATGGACTTTGACCCCTTCTATTTTCTCATCTTTAGGACCATCCCATGAATAACCCTTAAAATAATCTCCTTTTGGATAATTTGGTTTGCCGGTTAATACCTCAATATCTTGTCCCCTTTTTTTTAAAGAAAAAACTAGATCATTTATCCGAAGGTTTTCAGGGTGAAAATATTGAGATATTATTAGAATTTTCAATTTTATTGAAAATCACGAGTTTGATTTCCTCTTTTATCAGTCCATCCCTTTTTTTTCCATAATGCTGAATGGGGTTGTTCTACATTTATTTGAGAGGATGGTCTAGGCTCTTTTGTATAATAATACAGAATTATTGATCTTCTAGCATGACCTTCAGGAAAGTTAAGTGGATCAGGTAGTCCGTGATAACTTAAATCATTGGTGTCAAAAGCCATAAATCTGTTGTGTAATGGAGTGATTTTTTTAACCAAATTTTCACCTTTATTATCATAAAGACCAAATTCTCCTCCCCAGCCTTCTTGCCAACCGGGATTTAAATACAGAATTGCATTGACTCTACGATGGAGCCCAGTTGCATCATGATAGTTCCCATCAACATGAACATCTAATAAACCACCACTAACCGTTACATTTAACCCCCCTCCAGTAAAATAAGGATCTGGTATAAGTTTGGGTATATCTAATGCTTTTGATAGTGATTCTAAAAACGGGGCTGAGTTCATTATTCTAATGGCATCAACAATTTTTTCAGGAATATCAAACTCTGAAGACCATTTGGATCTCATTTTAACTTCAATTTCAGGATCGTTTGTTCTTTCCCAGAGATCACTTTCTAAAACTGGAAAATTTTGTAATAATTCATCAGCAAATTTTGGTTCAAAAAAATTATCTATATAAAAATGTTTAAAGGGATCATCTGAAATATGATTGATCTTTGAATCAAGAATTTTATTTTCACATTCAAGGGAAAACTCTCTTAAAATATTTTGGTTCATACCCTATAGTTGTATTGGTTCTTATTTAATTGAAAATATTGTGCCAAGTCTACTAACATTTCATCATAGGAGGGCACTTTATAGTTTATTTCTCTAATAGAACTTAAAGATTTATTAGAAAATTTTTCAACATTTGATTCAAGCTGAATATTTATTAAATCGAAT
>NTKF01000005.1 GCA_002457295.1 Flavobacteriales bacterium MED-G22 | reverse complement strand
TTGAAGTATCTTATGAATTTGTAGATGCTGTGGCCATGCGGCTAGTGCAATGGCCTAATAGTTATGATGTGCTGATCACCGAAAATCTTTTTGGAGATATCCTTACCGATGAAGCCTCTGTGATCTCTGGATCAATGGGATTGATGCCCTCTGCATCTGTGGGTGAGCAAACAAGTCTGTTTGAACCTATTCACGGCTCTTTTCCTCAGGCAGCTGGAAAAGACATTGCAAATCCTTTAGCTACTGTGTTATCTGCTGCAATGCTTTTTGAAATGGCCTTTGGCTTTAAAGAAGAGGCTGACTGTATTCGTAACGTAGTTGATCTCTCTTTATCAAAGGGAATAGTTACTGAAGACTTAGCCAATGAAGGAAAAACCTACAAGACCTCAGAAGTAGGAGATTTTCTTGCCGCTAATATTTAAAAACAAAAAATTGAACTTACAGTAAGTATTCTGTAGTTACAAAATTTGATTCCTGAGAATTTAGAAGGGTTTCCAAAATCTCGTTGTTATATGGATTGTCTTTAGAAGCTACAAAAGTACGTATCGAAAAAGATCGTAACGCATCATAAACACTAAGAGTACTCACCGCAGAGTTTTTCCTTCCAGTAAAAGGATATACATCTGGTCCACGTTGACAGGCCGAATTAAGATTTACCCTGCACACTAAATTGGCTAAAGCATCAATTAGTGGTCCAATTTTTCTTACGTCTCGTCCAAACAAACTCACCTGCTGCCCGTAGTCTGATGCTGCCATGGCAGATAGAGGTTCTTCAATATTTTTATAAGCGATAACTGGTATAATCGGTCCAAATTGTTCTTCGTGATATAATTTCATAGAGTCATTCACTGGATAAATTACAGCAGGGAAAGAATAATTATCGCTTAATTCTCCACCCCTTTTGTTGATTACCTTACCCCCTTTTTCCACAGCATCTTTAATGAGTTCTTGGATATAGGCTGGCTTATTAGGTTCTGGGAGAGGTGTTAAGAAACTGTCTTCTTCCCATGGCAAACCAAATTTTAATTTATCTACAGCCTCTGAAAAACGTTGATTAAATTCATCGATAAGTGACTCATGAACATACAGTACCTTAAGTGCCGTACAGCGCTGACCATTGTAGGATAATGTTCCTGAAATACATTCTTTAATGGTTAATTCAAGATCTGCATCTGGCAAAATAATTCCTGGATTTTTGGCCTCCAATCCCAATACTAGCCGCAGTCTGTTTTTGTTCGGATGCTCATCTTGGAGAGATACAGCAGACGAACTGTGACCAATCAAAGCAAGTACATCAATTTTACCGGTTTGCATGATAGGTGTTGCTATTTTTCTTCCGCGACCAAAAAGGATATTCACTACTCCTGGAGGAAAACTTTCTTGAAAAGCTTGCAACAAAGGAGCAATGAGAAGTACCCCATGCTTAGCTGGTTTAAAAATAGCGGTGTTACCCATTATAATAGCCGGGATCAATAAGCAAAAAGTCTCATTAAGGGGATAATTATAAGGCCCCAAACAAAGAACAACACCTAATGGTCCACGACGAATATGAGCATGAATATTTCCTTGTTTTGCAAATTTCGCTCCCTTTCTATCAAGAGTTTTATAAGCCTCTATAGTGTCATATATATAATCTACAGTTCGATCAAATTCTTTATAGGCATCAGATTTGTTTTTACAAATTTCCCACATTAGAAGTTTGACAACTTCCTCACGATGCAATTTCATTTTCTCAACGAAATTGTGCATGCATTTCAAACGTTCTGACACTTTCATGGTTGGCCATAAACCTTGTCCTCTTTGGTAGGCTTTATCCGCTGCCTCAAGGGCTTCAAGGGCCGTTTCGCTTTCCATATCAGGAATAGATCCTAACAAAGTCGGTCCCATTTCTCCCTGTTCGTTAATGGTTTTAATGGATGAATAAACATTAGAGCGACCGCCTGTCCAAGTGCGCAATTCGCCGTTTACTAAATATTGATTACAATCGAATGGTGTTACATGGAATTCCTTTGGAATTTCCAAACTAAGTGTGGTCATAAAATTTCTTTTTCTTTAGCACTGAATAACAAAAGGAACTAATTCTCTTTGTTTTCAATTATAAAATTACAATTTATCATTGGAATGACCAAGAATTCATTTTTAGGTCCCCAATATTAACAACAAGTTATTTTTGATATAATAATCTCTTAAACTAGATGATTTTTGTCATCGCTGTCATAGAGGCACGAAGCTCATAGCCTATTGTCTCAATAGGATGATAACGAATAATTTCATTGATGTCAATAAGTTTTTTATTGTCTACACCGTTTTCTCCTTCAGCATATGCTTTTCCAATTACGTCAACCTCAACATTTTTCATAAAATCTTTTAGAAGTGGCTTAGCAGCATGGTCAAACAAGTAACAGCCATATTCTGCCGTATCGGAAATGACTCGATTCATTTCAAATAACTTTTTTCGAGCAATGGTATTGGCTATCAAAGGCGTTTCATGTAACGACTCATAATAGGCAGATTCTTCTTTTATTCCAGCAGCAACCATAGTGTCATAAGCTAATTCCACCCCTGCACGAACAAAAGCAATCATCAACACACCATGGTCAAAATATTCTTGCTCGTTGATATTTTGTGAAGTATTTTCTGTTTTTTCAAAAGCTGTTTCACCAGTAGCAGCGCGCCAGGTTAGTAGATTTTTATCATCATTAGCCCAATCTTCCATCATGGTTTTTGAAAAGTGTCCAGACATAATATCATCCATATGCTTTTGAAACAATGGGGTTAAAATTTCTTTTAATTGTTCTGAAAGTTCAAAGGCTTTTATTTTGGCCGGATTGGATAGCCGATCCATCATATTGGTTATTCCTCCGTGCTTTAAGGCTTCTGTAATGGTTTCCCACCCGTATTGAATCAATTTTGATGCATAGCCAGGGTCAATTCCTTTTTCTATCATTTTATCGAAACATAAAATAGAGCCCGTTTGTAAAACCCCACATAAAATGGTTTGCTCACCCATCAAATCTGATTTTACTTCTGCCACAAATGAAGATTCTAAAACACCTGCTCGATGCCCACCTGTCCCAAAGGCGTAGGCTTTAGCTTGTTCTAATCCTTTACCTTCAGGGTCATTTTCTGGATGCACAGCAATAAGTGTTGGTACTCCAAAACCACGTTTGTATTCTTCACGCACCTCAGAACCAGGACATTTTGGTGCGACCATAATGACAGTAAGGTCTTTTCTAATCTCCATCCCTTCTTCAACAATATTAAAACCGTGAGAATAGGATAAGGTTGCCCCCTTTTTCATCAAAGGCATCACCGTATTAACGGCTGCTGTGTGATTTTTATCTGGGGTTAAGTTTATGACCACGTCGGCTGTTGGAATTAATTCATCAAACGTACCTACCTTAAAATTATTTTCAGTGGCATTTACATAAGAAGCTCTTTTTTGTTCAATTGCTGCTGATCGAAGGGCATAAGAAATATCTAAACCTGAATCGCGCATGTTGAGTCCTTGGTTTAAACCTTGAGCTCCACATCCTACAATTACAATTTTCTTCCCGTCCAAAGCTGCAATGCCTTGGTCAAACTCAGAGTTTTCCATAAAGCGGCATTGTGCTAGTTGTCGCAGCTGTTCACGTAGTGATAATTGATTGAAATAATTCGCCATATTTAGTTTGTCTTATTTAGTTTTAAAAGTATGCAATATTTCTGAGATACCCATTTTGGCTTTGGTCACTGAGATGCGTCCAGATCTCACAAATTGTAATAGCCCATAGGGTTCCAAATCTTTTCTTAATTGTTCTGTTTCCTCTCTAAATCCAGTTTTTTCAATCACAAAAAAATCGGGTGAAACGGTCACAATGTTTGCATGACTCTCTTTGATTATATTTTGAATGTGACGTTCTTCAAACAATGCGCTTGAACGTACTTTGTAAAGAGCAGATTCTTGAAAGATAGTTTCTTCATCGGTGTGATAAAAAGCTTTGATTACATCTATTTGTTTTTCGATTTGTTGCACAATTTTTCTAATTTTCTCAGCATTCACTTTCACTACAATAACAAATCTAAAAACATTTTTAATTTCAGACTCTGAGGTAGAAAAACTGTCAATATTGATATGTCTTTTTAAAAATATGGCTGAGATTCTGTTTAATAACCCCACATTATTTTCGGTGTAAACAGAAATAGTAAAAGTTTTTTTATCCATAACTATTCAAGTCGTATATCAGAAACACTTGCTCCTGTGGGAATCATTGGAAAAACATTTTCTTCTTTGGCCACACAAATCTCAAGGAAATAAGGTTTGTCTGAGGCAACCATTTTAGCTACTGCAGCATCTAGATCTTCTCTTTTGGATACCCGATCTGCGTCTATTTGAAAGCCCTTGGCTATAGTCACAAAATCTGGATTAACCATTTCTGTAGAAGCATATCTTTTATCAAAAAAAAGCTGTTGCCATTGTCTTACCATCCCTAAAAAATCATTGTTTAAAACAACAATTTTTACGGCAACCTGAGACTGAAAAATAGTCCCCAATTCTTGTATAGTCATTTGATATCCGCCATCTCCAATCACTGCAACAACTTCTCTTTCTGGCGCTCCCATTTTTGCTCCAATAGCAGCCGGCAAGGCAAAACCCATGGTGCCTAGCCCTCCAGAAGTGACATTGCTTTTTGAAAAATTAAAGTCGGCATATCTACATGTTGCCATTTGATGCTGACCCACATCGGTCACTATGACTGCATTACCTTGGGTATGTTTATTTATCATTTTAATAGATTCACCCATACTTAACCCTTCATGGGTGGGGTTCAAATCATTGTAGATCACTTTTTCTTCTTCAATGCTATCTAAGCGATCAAATTCTGCAATCCATTCTGGATACGTATTTGATGAAATATTTTCTGTGATTGCTTTCAAACTTTCCTTGCAATCGGCTAGCACAGTTACATCAGCCCTAACGTTTTTATTAACTTCTGAAGGGTCGAGTTCAAGATGAATGATTTTCGCTTGTTTGGCATAGGTATTCAAATCACCAGTCACTCGGTCGTCAAAACGCATTCCAACTGCAATGAGTAAATCACATTGATTGGTCAGTAAATTAGGTGCATAATTGCCGTGCATTCCAACCATTCCTCTATTTGAGGGGTGTGATGTGGGCAAAGCAGAGAGGCCTAAAATTGTCCAAGCAGCAGGAATTCCAGATTTTTCTACAAAATTTTTGAACTCTTCTTCAGCCTGACCTAAAATGACTCCTTGTCCCCAAACAATAAACGGTTTTTTGGCTTGTTCAATAAGCTCAACTGCGGCAGCCACTTGATCTAGCTGCAGGCTTGGTTTGGGCAAATAACTTCGGATTCCTACACAATGTTCGTAGGTGAATTCAAATTTTTCAAATTGGGCGTCTTTAGTAATATCGATCAACACGGGTCCGGGTCGGCCAGAGCGAGCAATATAAAATGCTTTGGCCATGATTTCTGGAATTTCACTGGCTTTGGTAATTTGATAATTCCATTTAGTAACAGGGGTAGAAATGCCTATAATGTCCGTTTCTTGAAATGCATCAGAACCTAAAAGATGAGAGGCTACTTGTCCTGTGATGCATACCATAGGAGTGGAATCGATTTGAGCGTCAGCTATACCAGTAACCAAATTAGTTGCACCTGGGCCAGAAGTGGCAACAGCTACTCCCACCTTTCCAGAAGTACGCGCATAGCCTTGAGCAGCATGAGTTGCCCCTTGCTCATGACGAGTTAACACATGTTGAAGCTGGTCTTGAAATTTATAGAGTTCATCATAGACTGGCATTATGGCTCCACCTGGATAACCATAAATTAAATCAACACCTTCAGCAAGCAAACATCTTATGACTGCTTCTGCACCTGAAATATGAGTTGGTCTTACAATTTTTTTAGCAGGTTTATTTTTTGTTTTTGTTTCCATAGTCATTAGGCATCAGTCACACAGCCCTCACTGGCAGTAGAGACATTTTTTATGTATTTATATAACATTCCGCTTTGAAATTTATACTCAGGCTGCTTCCAGGCTTTTCTCCTATCTTGGAGGGTTTCATCATCAAGAGCAACCCTAATTGTATTTTTCTCAGCGTCGATGGTAATGAGATCTCCATCTTCAAGCAAACCAATCACTCCCCCTTCTTGGGCCTCGGGCACAATGTGTCCAACCACAAAACCATGGGTGCCTCCAGAAAAACGGCCATCAGTAATTAATGCAACACTTTTTCCTAAACCTGCCCCCATAATGGCAGCTGTAGGCTTCAGCATCTCAGGCATTCCTGGTCCGCCTTTAGGTCCTTCATAACGTATAACCACAACCTCACCGGGTTGTACTTCTCCATTTTTAATCCCATCATTAGCAGCGTATTCTCCATCAAAAACCCTTGCAGGGCCTTCAAAACGAAGACCTTCTTTCCCTGTTATTTTAGCAACAGAACCTTCCTTGGCCAAGTTCCCTTTTAAAATCCTTAAATGTCCTGTAGACTTTATTGGTTGTTCTAAAGGTTTAATAATTTTTTGTCCAGGGCTGAGGTCTTTTACTTCTTCTAAATTTTCACTTAGGGTTTTTCCAGTCACAGTGAGGCAGTCTCCATGCAACATTCCTTTTTCTAACATATACTTTAGAACCGCTGGAACTCCCCCCACGTCATGCAAGTCGTTCATCAAATAGCGTCCGCTGGGTTTAAGGTCTGCTAGAAAAGGGGTAGTATCACTAATACGTTGAAAATCATCAAGAGTCAAATCAATTTCAGCCGCTTTGGCTATGGCTAAAAAGTGTAAAACAGCATTGGTTGATCCTCCTAAAACAGCAATAACGCGGAGTGCATTTTCCAATGAACGTTTTGTGACAATGTCTTTTGGTTTGATATCTTTTTCAATCAACAAACGTAAATGTTTCCCTAAAACATCACACTCTGCCTGTTTGTCTTGGCTGATTGCAGGATTAGAAGCATTGTAAGGTAAGGCCATACCGCAGGCCTCAATGGCAGAAGCCATTGTATTTGCAGTATACATTCCCCCGCAAGCTCCTGCACCAGGACATGCATTGCGGATTACACTTTTATATTCTTTTTCATCTATAGTTCCAGCTACTTTTTCACCCCAGGCTTCAAAAGCTGAAACAACGTCTAATTTTTTGTCTTTATAACAACCAGGGGCAATGGTTCCACCATACACCAAAATACTCGGACGATTAAGGCGCAGCATGGCCATTAAGGCACCTGGCATATTTTTATCACAGCCTACCACGGTGACCACACCGTCATAGGACATGGCTTGCACCACTGTTTCGACCGAGTCTGCAATAATATCACGAGAAGGCAGCGAAAAACGCATCCCTGGTGTGCCCATTGAAATACCATCGCTAACACCAATAGTATTAAAAATCAAACCCACTAAATCTTGCGCATTTATGCCGTGTTTTATCTGAAGCGCCAAGTCATTGAGGTGCATATTACAGGGGTTGCCTTCATACCCAGTAGAAGCAATCCCAATTAGGGGCTTTTGGAAATCCTCATCAGTCATTCCAATAGCATGCAGCATGGCTTGGGCTGCAGGTTGAGTTGGGTCTTGTGTAACTGCTTTACTGTACTTATTTAGTGTCATGATACATTTTGTATAACGAAAATAATAGCTTCCTATTTTGAAAATAATACACTCTTTAAATAGGTACTATACTCAAGTTTAAGAAATTTAATCTAAAAAATTGATTTACAAGTAATTAAGCTAATTTTTTGGGTATATTCACATTAACTAGAAAGTAAAGGCCCATTTTTTGGATTATATTAGCGTTAAAATTAATAAAATAAAAATTGCAAAAAGAAAGCGCTCCAATAATAGATGCTCAAAAAGTATTTTATAGATCTGGTAGGACAAGGTCAATCGCTGAGAGAAAAAAAAGACTTCGGCGATTTCAGCGTACAGTTCATACTCATGAAAAGGCAATTTTAAAGGCCTTAAATGAAGATTTGGGAAAATCAGAATTTGAATCTTACACTAGCGAACTGATGTTTGTACAGAAAGAGATACGACTCCAATCGAGGCATCTGAAACGATGGTCAACCCCTCATCGGGTCTCTGGAAGTTGGATCAATTTTCCCTCTAGGGATTATTTAGTAGCAGAACCCTTTGGTAGTATTTTGATAATTTCTCCATGGAATTATCCCCTCCAATTGGCTCTTACACCTTTAGTGGGAGCTGTTGCAGCGGGAAACACAGTGGTGCTCAAGCCTTCTGAGTCTGCCCCAAAAACAGGTGCCATTGTGGCTCAAATAATAGAGGAGACTTTTCCAAAAGAATGGGTCACTGTTGTTGAAGGTGGCGCTGCAGTAGCCCAGGAACTTCTTGAATTCAGCTGGGATTATATTTTCTACACAGGTAGCACAACCGTGGGGAAACTTGTTGCTCAGGCAGCAGCTAAACACCTCACGCCTACCACATTAGAACTGGGAGGTAAAAGTCCTTGTATTGTTGAGGACAGTGCTCCAATAAAAAGCACAGCGAAGCGAATTGTGTGGGGCAAGTTCTTGAATTGTGGACAAACGTGTATTGCCCCTGATTATGTCTTGGTTTCGCCCCACAAAAAAGAAGCTCTCATGAATGCCTTGAAAAAAGAAATCATCCATGCTTTTGGTGAAAATCCAGCTAAATCAAAAGACTACGGGCGCATCATAAATGAAATACATATTGAACGACTTAAAAAAAACCTAAAAAATCAAAATGTATTTTATGGAGGGCATTTTGATGAAGATCAGCGCTATGCTGAGCCTACAATTGTTGACAGTCCAAGTTTAGATTCTCAACTCATGACAGAAGAAATTTTTGGGCCTATTTTACCCGTTTTAACGTATAAAAATTCAGAGGAGTTGGAGCAAATAATTACTGGTTTAGACAAGCCTCTTGCCTTTTATGTCTTTAGTAAAAACAAAAAATTTATTCGGTATTGTCACAATCAATTTGCTTTTGGTGGTGGGGTGGTAAATGATACTCTTTTACATTTCACCAATGACCGCCTTCCTTTTGGTGGAATAGGCGCAAGTGGAATGGGATCCTATCATGGGAGTTTTAGTTTTAAAACATTCACACACTTGAAACCTATCGTCAAAAAAGGGTTCTGGTTTGATTTACCTCAACGCTATGCCCCCTACCCTAAATTGAATGTCTCCTTAAAATGGCTATTGAAAAGAATATGAAAGATAAAACAGTTAAAGAAGCAATTGATCACAGACGCTCTGTACGAATTTTTGATGCGGAAAAGCCCATAGATGTAGCTACGGTAAAAGAATGCATCGCCCAAGCGAGTTTAGCTCCTAACAGCAGTAATTTACAATTGTGGGAATTCTATCATGTGCAATCTCCGGCTATGAAGAAAAAAGTGGCTGCAGCCTGTTTCAATCAACCCGCTGCTAAAACGGCTCAACAAATGGTCGTTTTCGTGGTGCGCCTTGATCTTTGGGCAAAACGAACCCAAGCCAACGCCAATTTTATTGAAAAAAAGCTTTCGGAAAATGATAAAAAAGATCCTAAAAAAGTCAAAGCGGCGCTAAAATACTACACCAAAATACTCCCTAATCTTTACAAAGGGCAAAATCCGATTAGAGGATTCCTTTCAAAACTAAAAATGAATTTTAAAGGGCTTTCTAAAGTAACCTATCGTGAGGTGGGTGCCTCAGATTTGAGAGTAGTAGGTCATAAAAGCTGTGCCTTGGCAGCACAAACTTTCATTTTGAGTATGGCTTCGAAAGGGTATGACACTTGTTCTATGGAAGGCTTTGATTCTAAAAGAATTAAAAAAATACTTCAACTCCCTACTGAAGCACAAATCAATATGATTGTGGGCTGTGGTATTCGAAAACCAGAAGGGGTCTATGGTGACCGGTTTAGACTCCCTCTAGAAGATGTTTATTTTGAAAAATAAATGGTTCGAGAAAGATTATAGGTAACAGTTGAGGAATATCGAAAAACTACTACTCTTTTTACTATGCAAAATAGTGTTTGATTCTAATAGTGCTGAAAACCTTTCCCAAGCTACTGTTTTTAAACTTACTTTATGGATTTTGATTTTAGCCCATCCACCCTTCTCGGTCTAAACTTCGATATTGAATCGCCTCAGCAATATGTTTGGATAAAAGCAGTTCTTGCCCTTCCAAATCAGCTATGGTACGTGCCACTTTTAAAATCCGATCATAAGCACGTGCAGAAAGGGCTAGTTTTTTCATGGCTGCTTTTAATAAATTTTCTGCTGTCGGGTCTAAAGCACAATAGTGGCGCAACTGCTTAGATTCCATTTGAGCATTACAATGCAAAGTTTTATTTGTTTGAAAACGCTTTGCTTGTTGCTGACGTGCTTGACACACCCGCTCTCGAATGGCAGAAGAGCTTTCTCCCAATTCTTTTTTTGAGATTTCCTCAAAAGGGACAGGAGCCACTTCAATATGCAAATCGATCCTATCAAGTAAAGGACCAGAAATTTTACTCAAATAGCGTTTTGTTTCAATGGGTGTTACTGACCCGTTATGAAAATAGCCTGAAGGACTTGGGTTCATACTAGCCACCAACATAAACGAACATGGATAAGTAACAGTGAATTTTGCTCTAGAAAGAGTTACCTCTCTATCTTCTAGAGGCTGTCGCATCACTTCTAACACACTGCGTTTAAATTCGGGAAGCTCGTCCAAAAACAACACCCCATTGTGTGCCAATGAAATTTCTCCTGGTTGAGGATAAGAACCTCCTCCCACAAGCGCAACATCTGAAATCGTGTGATGGGGTGCACGATAAGGGCGTTGACGAATCAACCCTCGTTCTTTGACCCGTCCTGAAATGGAATGAATTTTTGTTGTTTCCAAAGCCTCTCCCAAGCTCAAAGGGGGTAAAATTGAAGGTAAGCGTTTTGCTAGCATAGTTTTACCCGCTCCCGGTGGACCTATCAAAATAATGTTGTGGCCCCCTGCGGCTGCAATTTCCATACACCTCTTGATCGTTTCTTGCCCCTTGATATCAGCAAAATCGAGTTGGCTTTCTTGTCCTTTGGCAGCAAATAATTTTCTTGCATCTAAACTAAGTGGCTTCAACATGTCTGGGTTTTTAAAAAAATTCAATTACCTCCTTTAAATGGGTCACTCCATATACTTCAATCCCCTTTACAATTGCAGCTTCTTGCGCATTTTCATTGGGTAATATAAATCCCTTAAAGCCATCTTTTAAAGCCTGAATGGCAATGGGTAGTGCACCTTTTATGGGTCGAATACTGCCATCCAAAGCTATTTCACCCATAACGATATAGTTTGAAATATCAGGGGCTGTAATTTGACCAGAAGCGGTTAGTATTCCTAGAGCTATGGCCAAATCATAAGCTGAACCCTCCTTTCGCAGATCAGCAGGAGCCAAGTTAATAGTGATTTTTTTTCCAGGGAGTTTGTATCGACTATTTTCTAGTGCGGCCGCAATGCGATAATTGCTCTCCTTGATGGCATTATCGGGTAACCCTACTAGATGGTAGCCAATACCTTGATTGACATTGATTTCGATTGTGATTTTATGTGCTTCTACGCCAAAAACAGCACTACCATAAAGTTGCACTAACATAAGAGTAGGTTCTTTTGGGGTTGGTACCAAGATACAAAAAACGCTTTTTTATCGAATATAAAATTAGGCGGAACAAATTCTAGACTAATTATTATCTTTCACTATTAATCAATTCTACAGGTCATGTGTTTTCATTTTCAACAGCAAAAAGGGGCAGTAGCTTTTGAAAAAAAAGGGCTTTCCGGCACTCCGATAAAAAATTCTTTCAATGGTTTTTCTCATCCAGAAGCAAGTGTGATTACTGATGCCCTTCCTAATCAACTGAGTCGTTTTCAATGGGGGTTAATTCCTTCATGGTCTAAAGATCGATCTATTCAAAAATATACTCTCAATGCCAAATTGGAGACTTTACAGGAAAAACCCTCTTTTAGAAAAAATAAAAGATGTTTGGTACCTACAGATGGTTTTTTTGAATGGCAATGGCAAGACCTTATGGGAAAGAAAAAGCAAAAATATAAAATTGTAATTGGGCAAGAAGAGCTTTTTATGTTTGCTGGTCTTTGGGATACTTGGCTTGATGTGGCCACCGGGGAATTAGTGTACACTTTTGCTGTAGTGACTACCGAAGCTCAAGGTATAATGCGGCAAATTCACAATACCAAATTAAGAATGCCTTTAGTATTAACTAATGAACAAGAACAAAATTGGCTATTAAATAAGGTCGTTGAGCCTTTTTCTAATTTTGAAGCCAAACCGGTTGAATAGATTTCGGGAGCGCATCAAAAGTCTGTAATCCTTTTTTTATCCATTGCTCATAAGAATTCGCATCTGTATATTGAATAGGAGTATTTAAGAGAGTACCGTTAGGATGCAACATCACATAAAAAGGTTGAGAGGCTGCGTTAAAATTTACACTTTGAAAAGTAGCCCACTGTTGCCCCACTGTTTTTATGGTTCGTCTCCGCCCATCAGTATATTCAAAATTAAATTGATCTTTCTCATCCAACGGAGTTCTATCGTCAACATAAAGCGACACTACTACTAGTTTTTCATTAAGCAAATCATAAATAGCTGGCTTTACCCATACTTTTTCTTCCATTCGGCGACAATTCACACAAGCCCAGCCCGTAAAATCCAAAAGAAGGGGTTTGTTTTGTGATAAGGCAACCTGTTTTCCTTCTTCATAAGATTTGAAACAATCTAAGCCCAAAGGGCATTCTGATTCTTGTGTATAAATACTGTAAAAGCTAGGGGGAGGAAAACCACTCAACAAAGTGAGCCCATTGTCTTTTGAAAATAGACCATGAACTAAATAAATTGTAACTATCAAAGATAAAAAAGCGCCTCCCACACGTAACTTTGAACGCTTCGCTTTAGCCTCGTGCGGAAAACGATAGAGCCCGAAAAGATAAAGTGTAACTCCCAAGGACAATAAAATCCATACTCCTAAAAAAATCTCTCGCTTTAGGAGACCCCAATGTGAAACTAAATCAGCATTAGAAAGAAATTTTAAGGCCAATGCTAGTTCTAAAAAACCAAGTACAACTTTAATTGAATTCATCCAAGCTCCAGATTTAGGCAACATTTTCAAAGCATTCGGAAAAAGAGCAAATAGTGCAAAAGGTAATGCTAGAGCAACTCCAAAACCAGCCATGCCAGCGGTGAGTTGTTGTGCACCTCCTTCAGCTGTGAGTGAACCTGCCAGCAAAGAGCCTAAAATTGGGCCTGTGCAAGAAAAAGAAACAATGGCCAGGGTGAGTGCCATAAAAAAAATACCTAGCATTCCTCTAATTCCAGATTGTTGATCTGTAGCACTTCCCCAATGTGCCGGAAGAGTAAGTTCATAATAACCAAAAAAGGAAAAGGCAAAGAATACAAACACACCAAAAAAGACGATATTAAGAGTCACATTTGTAGCGATCGTATTTAATATTTCAGGATTAAGAGCGTCAATAAAATGAAAAGGAAGACTTAACAAAAGATAAATCAGTATAATAAAGAAACCATACAAAAAGGCTTGCCAAATTCCCTTCCGTAATGAATTTCCTTGTTTTATGAAGTAAGAAACAGTAAGGGGAACCATTGGAAACACACAGGGAGTGAGGAGAGCCAAAAGACCTCCAAAAAAACCTAATAAAAAAAGGTTGAGGAGTGTGTTTTGTTTTGATTCTGATATTGAGTCATTAAATTCATCTGTGTTTTTTAGCGCAAGTGTGAGTTGTTCAGAACGGATTTGATCTTTTTCGCTTAATTCTAATTTTGGAGCACTTGCAACAGATTTGTCCAAGTCCATTTGAAAAATTTCAGAACGGAAGATACACAGTTGGTCATCACAGGCTTGATAATTCAATTCGCCGTTAATTGTCTCAAGTGAAGTGTTTCTTAGTTTCAGTCGTTGTGAAAAACGAACCTGAGTATCAAAATAAGGCAATTCAATTTGAAAAATTTCATCAAATGAACTTTTGGGTGTTGGCATTGTTAACGGACCTAAACGTTCGATTGAAAGACTGTCTGTCGTAAAAGTTAGTTCAGTGGGAAGTGGACCATCTTCAAATTCTTGAGTTGTGTAAAGGTGCCAATTTTCTTCTATGGTAGCATCAAAATGGATCATAACTTCTGACTCTCCAACACGTGCCATAGAAATATTCCATTTGACAGGTTCTTGGGCTGATAGATAAAAACATAAAAAGCTTAAAATGGGGGTCAACTTTATTTTCATAGGGCAGTGATGATAAGGGGTAGGTTAAAATTATCGGGGGCAGCATAACGTTGGTCTACACGTTTACCAATAACCCAAACAATGTCATCTTCTGAGCATAACAACCATTGCTTTTCTTTTTCAACTTTAGAATATTTTTCATCTTTAAAAAATTTGCTGAGTTTCTTTTTTCCTGACATACCTTGAGGGTAAAAATAGTCACCTCTTTGGTATTTTCGAAGTTTTAGTGGCATTTTTAAAAGGGTAGGATTCAAAATTGCACTTTTTTTATTTTTTGTTTTTTCAGCTCTAGTAGTCAAATGAATGGGGTTTTTTAATGGTTTTTTAAGGTCCCAATAGAAGATGTCATCTAAAGGGGCTTCTAAGGTTAGTGTATCAAGCAAAAGAGTTGATCGATTGTGTGTTAGACGATGGGTTGCACTTCTAATACTAGATCCCGTTTGTGCTTCGAGGAGTTTGAGAACTTCTTTGAAATGAAAACCTAAAGGTGAGAACCATTGGTGTAGACAGAAATTTAAACTTGGGAGAGCTTTTAAGCTTTTAATGTTGATTGAAATATGGTCTTTTTTGGATAAAAAAATTGTTTTCTTCAAAGCAATTAATTGTTCTTCCACAAAATACTGGGTACTGTTGAGATGAGCTAATGTATTTTTAAAATGATGAAGATATTTGGGGTGTGTATTTAACAGTGGTGCTATCACCTCATGACGCAATGCGTTGCGCCAATAGGCCAAAGACAAATTAGAGCTATCCTCGCGCCAGTCAATATTATTATGCTTGGCATAAGCTTCGATTGCTTTCTTAGAAAAAGACAGCAGTGGTCTAAAAAGAGTGGCAGATGACGGGATGCCCAATAAACCAGACAATCCAGTTCCTCTGCCTAGGTGCATTAAAAAAGTTTCTAATTGATCGTTCAGGTGATGAGCAGTTAGCAGGAGATCAAAGTGATGAATTTCAAGGAGCGCATTAAACCAATCATAACGCAGTTGCCTTGCTTTGGATTGGATGCTCCCTTCCTTTTTGGGTAAAACAAAACGAACCGAAAAAAAGGGAACGCTATTTTGTTTACACCAATTTTGAACTCGGTATTGATCAGCCTCACTCTCTGCTCCACGCAATTGAAAATTACAATGAGCAACCGCAAAATTACACTTTAGTTTAACCAAAAGATGAGCCAGCACACTGCTATCAACTCCACCACTATGAGCTAGCAACATTTTTTTTTGCTGCCATTTTGATATATTTTGACTAAAAATGGACTGGATTTCTTTTTTCACAAAAGCAAATTTACGAAGTTCTTTGGGAGAAAAAGGCACTTGAGAAAATTCAAAAACAGGAATTTATATTTTGCGGTTAAAAAAAAATAGTTGAATTTTGCATCCTATGAGTAAAAAAGAATATCACTTAAACCCTTCTGCTGGAAATATTCTTTCAGTACAAAACCCGCGTGTTCGCCCCTTTGGGGTATCATAACTATTATGGAGGCTGGTGCGCCCATCTCCCTTTCAGAATTACTCATAACAACTTACAACTACATTTTAATAGAATCATGGAAGTAGCTATTGCGAAAGCAAAACACATAAAATACGCTAAAGAAATCAGTCTCTGCATTGATGACTCTGCTAAAGTTAGAGGAACAGGAATTGCCAGGCGCACACCTGAATACATCACGAGCAAGATGGAAAAAGGAAACGCTGTCATCGCATTGGATGGTGACCGATTTGCAGGATTTTGCTACATAGAAATTTGGGGACATGGTAAATATGTTGCTCATTCAGGTCTTATCGTAGCACGAGAATATAGAGGTAAAGGACTTGCCAAGAAAATCAAAAAAACCGTTTTTGAATTGTCATTAGATAAGTTTCCAGATGCAAAGGTTTTTGGAATCACTACTGGAATGGCAGTTATGAAAATCAATTATGAATTGGGCTATAAGCCCGTTCATTTTTCTGAATTGACAGATGACCCTGACTTTTGGAAAGGTTGTCAAACCTGTAAAAATTTTGATATACTAACACGAACAGAGAGAAAAATGTGTTTGTGCACTGGCATGCTCTATGAGCCTAAAACAAATCAAGACTTTTCTAATAAATATAATCGTGCAGTGGGCGAAAGACTTAAGAAAATTAAAGAAACACTATTGCTTAAAAAGAAAAAATCATGAATAAAAAGCCTTTAGTTTTAGCCTACAGTGGTGGATTAGATACTTCGTATTGTTTAAAAAAACTGTCTTCAGAGGGATATGAAGTCCATGCAGTGAGTGTTAATACAGGTGGTTTTTCAAAAGCTGAAATTAATAGCATCAAAGAAAAGGCCTACCATATGGGAGCTCATGTATATGAAAACATCGATGCGCTTTCTTCGTTTTATGACCATATAGTGAAATACTTAATTTTTGGAAATATTCTAAAAAATAATACCTATCCTTTGTCAGTGAGCGCTGAGCGGATTATCCAAGCGATAGAAATTGTTCGCTATGCGAATAGAATTGGTGCTAAATTCATCGCCCATGGGAGCACAGGTGCTGGTAATGACCAAGTACGTTTCGATTTAATTTTCCAAGTCATGGCACCCGAAATAGAAATCATCACACTAATCAGAGACCATCAACTCTCAAGAGAGGATGAAATTGCTTATTTGAAATCACAGGGGATAGATATGGCGTGGGAAAAAGCGCAATATTCTGTCAATCAAGGCCTCTGGGGCACTAGTGTGGGTGGAAGCGAAACCCTCACCTCCAATCTACCCTTGCCAGAGAAAGCTTATCCTAGTGCGTTAAAAAACAAAAAAACAACTCAAATCAGTATTGGTTTTGAGAAAGGCGAAATAGCTACTCTCAATGGAAAAAAGGGAGATTCTGTAGATCTCATCCAAGAGCTTCAAGAAATAGCAAAAAGCTATGCTATCGGCAGAGACATTCACGTTGGAGATACTATTATTGGCATCAAGGGACGAGTGGGTTTTGAGGCCGCAGCACCACTAATTATTCTTAAAGCACATCATTTACTTGAAAAACACACTCTCACTAAATGGCAGCTTTTTCAAAAAGAACAATTAGGTAATTTTTATGGTATGTTATTGCATGAGGGGAACTACTTAGACCCAGTGATGCGAGATATTGAGGCTTTTTTACAAAGCAGTCAAACCCATGTCAGTGGAACCGTTATGGTGGCCCTACACCCCTTCCGATTTGAACTTCTAGGCATCCAATCTGATCATGATCTAATGCAAGCAAAATTTGGGAGTTATGGTGAAATGAATAAAGAGTGGACAGCCTCCGATGCTAAAGGATTCATTAAGATAACGGCTAATGCACACAAAATTTTTAAAAGCGTAAACAAGAGCATATGAAATCAGTTGGTATTATTGGTGGCTCAGGTTATACAGGTGGGGAACTAATACGGTTGCTTGCTCATCATCCTAAACTTTCAATTGCTTTTGTTTATAGTACAACGCGAGCAGGGAAACCACTCACTGAGGCACATCCTGATCTTTTAGGAACCCTGAATATGGTTTTTACAGACACTGTTGACTTGTCTGTTGATGTTGTTTTTCTTTGCTTAGGACATGGAAACTCACAACGCTTTTTAGCACAACATAGCTTTAGTGACAAAACCATAATAATTGATTTGGGAAATGATTTTAGACTCAATGCAGATCATCAGTGGGAAAAAACAACCTTTACCTATGGACTTCCAGAGTTTCAACGAGAAAAAATTAAAAAAGCTAGAGCTATAGCCAATCCAGGTTGTTTTGCGACCGCTATTCAATTAGCTCTTCTACCCCTCGCTCAGAGTGGAGATTTGAAAAATGACATTCATGTCAATGCTACAACTGGAAGCACTGGTGCCGGTGTAGGGTTGAGTGCCACCTCACATTTTAGTTGGCGTAATACGAACTTGTCATGGTATAAACCATTTACTCATCAACATCTTGCAGAAATAAAAGAAACCCTGAGTGCACTAGGAGCAGACACTAACTTTTATTTTTTGCCACAAAGGGGAGCATTTACTCGAGGTATTTTTGCTACAGTCTACACTGACTTTGAAGGTAGCTTAGAGGAGGCAAATGCTCTCTATGAACAATTTTATGATGCACATCCTTTTACTCAAATTGCAACGCGCCCACTTCATTTAAAACAAGTTGTGAATTCTAACTTCTGTTTTTTGCATTTGCATCAACATGAAAACAAGCTTTTAATCACAAGTATTATAGACAATCTAATTAAAGGTGCCTCAGGGCAGGCCATTCAGAACCTAAACCTAATTATGGGTTGGGAAGAAGATTTGGGTCTGCGACTTAAAGCATCAACTTTTTAAATCATTAGTATGAAAATTGCCATTATAGGAACTGGAAATTTAGGATTAAGTATTGCTAAAGGATTAGTAATAAATAATACTTACACTGCCTTGTATTTAACAAAACGTGACTTGGAAACTCTTGATCCGTGGAAAGAATATGATCAGGTTTATGTGACTCAAGACAATAAAAAAGCCGTTGCTGCTTCAGATATTTTAATTTTTGCTGTGCAACCAAGTCAAATGGAGGGCATTTTAAATGAGATTAAATCCCATTTGAACGACAAACATATTTTGATATCTACTATTACTGGTTTTTCTATTGCCCGAATTGAAGCTATCGTGGGTGCTTCTACACCAATAATCCGTTCAATGCCCAACACGGCGATTTCTGTGGCTAAGTCAATGACCTGTCTTTGCTCAAATGCATTGGGAGAAAAACGCATCGCCATTGCAGAAGCAATTTTTAATGGACTAGGCACTTCCATCATTATCGATGAAAAACACATGCAAGCAGCTACCGTGATGTGTGCCAGTGGTATAGCCTTTTGGATGCGACTCATAAGAGCAACTACACAAGGAGGAGTACAAATGGGTTTTGATGCCGATATCGCACTCAAAATGTCAATGTATACTGCTATGGGAGCTGCTAATCTTTTGATTGATTCTGACACCCACCCTGAAACAGAAATTGATAAAGTCACTACTCCAAGAGGATGTACAATTACTGGCTTAAACCAAATGGAACACGAAGGATTGAGTTCCTCTTTAATTAAAGGATTGATGGCTTCTTTTGAAAAAATTCATGAAATTGCAAAACAATAAATGAAACTATTTGATGTCTATCCGCTTTATGATGTAACCCCTACAAGGGCAGAGGATGTGTATGTCTATGATGCTCATGGCACAAAATATCTAGATCTGTATGGCGGACACGCCGTTATTTCAATAGGACATAGTCAATCTGATTTTGTGTCTAATATCAAAGAGCAACTAGATCAAATTGCTTTTTATTCAAACGCTGTTAAAAATCCATTACAAGGGCAACTTGCAAATGCGATTGCTGAACATTCTTGTCTTTATGACTACCAACTATTCTTATGCAGCACTGGGGCAGAAGCTATTGAAAACGCCCTAAAACTTGCTTCATTCCACACGCAAAAAAAACGAGTAATTGCATTTGAAAACGCATTCCATGGAAGAACTTCCGCAGCGGTATCTGTTACAGATAATCCCTCTATCAATGCTCCTTTAAATGCACAACATGAAGTCACATTTTTACCTTTTAACGATCACATTCTACTAGAAAAGGAGTTGAAAAAAGGTGACGTTTGTGCAGTTATATTTGAAGCCATACAAGGGGTTGGCGGATTGGATCAACCCGATGAAGGATTTATTTATGCTATGGAGTCGTTATGCAAAAAATTTGATGCCTGTCTTATTGCAGATGAAGTTCAATCTGGCTTTGCACGCACAGGTACTTTTTTTGCTTTTCAGAAATACCGTATTTCACCGCATATTATTACGATGGCTAAAGGAATGGGAAATGGTTTTCCAATCGGTGGAATTTTGATTCACCCTGATATTAAATCAAAATATGGATTATTAGGCACAACATTTGGTGGAAATCATCTTGCATGTACCGCCTCATTGAGTGTTTTAGAAGTGCTTAAAAAAGAACGATTGCAAGAAAAAACGAAGGCATTAGAATCTTATTTTGTCTCGCGAGCAAAAAAAATTCCCGCAATAAGAAAAAGTAAAGGGCGTGGACTCATGCTAGGACTTGAATTTGATTTTGAGGTGGGGGCCTTAAGAAAAGAATTAATCTTAAAACATCACATTTTTACTGGTGGAAGCAGCAATAAAAAATTGATTAGAATTCTTCCGCCACTCACAATAACTGAATCACATTTTGCCCAATTTTTTGATGCTTTAGAAAATGAACTAAATTGATGAATAATTTTATAACCCTAGACGATTTACCCCATTTCGAAAGTGCATTAGACCTTGCTATTTCGCTTAAAAAAAATCCTTGGCAATATGAAAGTGCAGGAAAGAAGAAAACCTTAGGAATGCTTTTTTTTAATCCCAGTCTGCGCACTCGTTTAAGCACTCAAAAGGCAGCTAAACATTTGGGCATTCAAGTGATGGTTATGAATTTTTCTAATGAGGCGTGGGCATTGGAGTTTGAAGATGGTACGCAGATGAGCGGTTTACGATCTGAGCATGTCAAAGAAGCAGCAAGAGTTGTTTCTCAATATTGTGATATGGTGGCCATTAGAGCCTTTGCCACCCTGACTGACAAAGAAAAAGATGAGACTGAAGTTGTGCTTAGAAGCTTTGCAAAATACGCTACCATTCCGATCATTAATATGGAGAGTGCTACCGCACACCCTCTACAAGCTTTAGCAGATGCTATCACAATTAAAGAAAATCAAACCATAAAAAGACCTAAAGTAGTGTTGAGTTGGGCACCTCATCCAAAGGCATTGCCTCATGCAGTGGGGAACTCCTTTACCAAAATGATGGATCATATGGATGCAGATTTTGTTATAGCCCAACCTGAAGGGTATGAACTTAACAAGGAGATAACAAAACAAACTCCTTTATACTATAGCCAAGATGAGGCTTTTGAAGATGCTGATTTTATTTATGCTAAAAATTGGTGTTCCTATACAGACTATGGAAAAATTCTTCGTACAGATGAAACTTGGCAGATTACCCAAGAAAAAATGAACCGTACTAATAATGCTAAATTTATGCATTGCCTCCCCATTCGGAGAAATATTGTGGCCAGCGACGCTGTGCTTGACAATGCTGCAACCAACCTCACCATACAACAAGCTCTGAATCGTGTCTATTCAGCGCAAGCTGTTATGAAATTATTGCTTGAAAATGAATAAACTCAATCTGATCAAAATCGGAGGAAATCTAATTGACGATGCCATTCAATTGGACTCCTTTTTAAATCGGTTCGCTCAACTTGAAGGTGCGAAAGTGTTGGTACATGGGGGTGGTAAAATGGCTACATCTATGGCTGAAAAAATGGGTTTATCAGTGCAGATGATTGAAGGAAGAAGAATTACCGATGCTTCTAACTTGGAAATTATTACCATGGTATATGGGGGGCTAATCAATAAAAAAATTGTAGCCCAATTACAGGCTCATGGTTCTAATGCTTTAGGATTGAGTGGTGCAGACGGCAATTCTATTTTAGCACAAAAAAGAGTTGCAGCACCCATTGACTTTGGTTTTGTGGGAGACATAACAACAGTAAACACAAAAAGCATAACAGCATTAATTTCCTTAGATATAGTGCCCGTTATGTCTCCCATAACACATGATGGAGAGGGGCAATTATTAAATACCAATGCTGATACTATTGCTGCCACTGTTGCTGCTGCATTGACAGAACATTATGACGTCCATCTTCACTATTGTTTTGACAAGGATGGAGTGCTTGAAAATATAAACGATGAAACCTCTATTATTAGAACTATCGATTTACAAAAATATGAGCAATTAAAGGCCTCAGAAAACATTGCTGGAGGAATGCTTCCCAAATTGCACAATTGTTTTGAAGCACTCAAAAAAGGAGTCCAAAAAGTACACGTTGGAGGACCTAAAATGTTTGACAAAACAAGTTTTTATACCAAAATAGAATTATGAAAGCCCCCCAAGAAGCAATTGCTTTATTGCAAGAATTGATTGAAATCCCTTCTTTTTCTGGAGAAGAGGATCAAACAGCAGTATGTATTGAAAATTGGTTACAAAAACGAGGAATAGAGACACAGCGATGGAAAAATAATGTGTGGGCAAAGAATAAAAACTTTGATCCAAAAAAGCCTACTCTACTATTAAATTCTCATCACGATACTGTGCAACCTAATAAAGCTTACACTCGTGATCCTTTTTCTGCTGACATTATCAATAAAAAATTATACGGTTTAGGAAGCAATGACGCTGGTGGTGCTCTGGTAAGCTTAATAGCCCTTTTTTATCATTTTTTTGAACATCCAAACCCCAACTATAACTTGCTTATTGCAGCCACTGCAGAAGAAGAAACGGCGGGTGTAAATAGCTTAAGAGGCTTGTTGCCGCATCTACCAAATATTGATTTAGCAATAGTTGGTGAACCCACTCTGTTAGACCTAGCCGTTGCAGAAAAAGGGTTGGTTGTTTTAGATGCTACGGTGTATGGTAAGCCTAGTCATGCAGCCCATCCCAATGATGATCAAGCTTTATTGAAAGTGCCTAAAATTATTAAGGCTATTGAAAATCTTAGATTTCCAAAAGTGTCTGACACCTTGGGTGAAGTCAAAGTGACACTAACTCAAATAGAGGCTGGTCGACAACATAATGTAATTCCAGCAACAGTTAAAATGGTGCTTGACGCACGGGTAAATGATCGTTATACTAATGAAGAAATAGAAACTATCTTGAAAAAAGAATTAGATTGCGAGGTAGAAGCCCGCTCATTACATCTGAGAAGCTCTTCGATTCCGATTAACCATCCTTTGGTAGTAGCTGGAGTTGAATTGGGAAAAAAGACTTACGGTTCGCCAACATTATCTGATCAGGCGGCACTTAGCTGTCCTTCATTGAAACTTGGCCCAGGTGATTCTACTCGATCTCATACGGCCGATGAGTTTATTTATACGAATGAAATTGAAGAGGGTATTGGATTTTATATTTCTCTTTTAAAACAAATTTTATAGTTATGAAATTGTGGCAAAAAGCAAATTCAATTGATAGCAAAGTAGATTCATTTACGGTAGGAAAAGATCGTGAATACGATTTGATTTTAGTGCAATATGATTGTAAGGCTTCCATAGCTCACGCAAACATGTTAGCTAAGGTTGGTTTGTTGACTAAAGATGAAGCAAAAAAGTTGACAATAGAATTAAAAGCCATTGCTCAAACTGTTGAAAATGGAACGTTTTCTATTCCAGACTCTTTTGAAGATATGCATTCACGAATTGAATTTCTTCTGACCGAAAAACTTGGGGCTTTAGGAAAAAAGATTCACACCGCCCGATCGAGAAATGATCAAGTTTTGGTGGCTCTTCAATTATATGTAAAAGAGGAAATTCAAGCCATTAAAAAATCTACATTTTCTCTGTTTGAATTGCTCTTAGAATTAGCTAAAAAAAATAAAGAAGTGTTATTACCAGGCTACACGCATATGCAAGTTGCTATGCCCTCCTCTTTTGGGCTTTGGTTTTCTGCCTACGCTGAAACTCTGATCGATGATCTTGTGATGTTCAATGCTGCTTTTGCTATGGCTGATCAAAATCCATTGGGGAGTGCTGCAGGGTTTGGAACTTCCTTTCCTATTGATCGAAAAGCCACAACTGATGCACTTGAATTTTCTGACTTAAAATATAATGTGGTGGCTGCACAAATGGGGAGAGGGAAAGTTGAAAAAGCTGCCATTCAAGCCGTTGGACAATTGGGAGCCACTCTATCAAAATTGGCCATGGACATTTGTCTTTATATGGGTCAAGATTTTGACTTTATTCATTTTCCCGAAAAACTAACCACAGGTTCAAGCATCATGCCCCATAAAAAAAATCCAGATATTTTTGAGTTGATAAGAGGAAAGTGCAATTTACTTCAAGGCCTACCTCATCAATTGAGTTTATTGAATTCTAATTTACCTAGTGGCTATCATAGAGAGATGCAACTTGCAAAAGGCCTTCTCATTGAAGCATTCCAAGAAATTAAATCGTGTTTGGATATGTTTCAATATAGCTTAGCCCAAATTGAGGTGAACAAAAATCTTTTAGAGTTGTCAAAATATGACTATCTCTTTAGTGTCGATACGCTCAATGAATGGGTAAAAGGGGGAATGCCTTTTCGAGAAGCCTATAAAAAAATGAGCGAGGAAATTGCTGCTGGCAATTATAAACCTGAAAAGAGAGTTAGCCATTCCCATTTGGGCAGCATAGGTAATCTTGCCCTTGAAGCCATTCGATCAAAAATGCAGACTCAACTCGATTAAAAACTTCTATAATCCCATGAGCCCCTATAGGTTCTCCCTAGCATTAGGTTAGCTCCTGCATCATTAACAAATTTTTCTGTGAAAGGATTCCAAACTAAAGGTCTTTGAAGGTCATAGGCAATGTTAGCAATATTGCATACTGATGCCGTTCTGTGCCCTACTTCCACATCACAAATAGGCCTAGTTCTTTCCTCTATAGCTTGCAACCAGTCTAAATGATGATTTTCACTAAAATAGACTCTTTCTTTTGCTGAATCAGGTAGGTCTTCTTTAGCTAGGTTTGAATCAGGATAGGTTTTCAAATAATCTCTACTCACTTCAAGACGACCCTCCGTTCCAATAAATTGAATTTCGTTGCATCTTCTTCCCCAATTTGTATGACTAACAGTGATACCATTTTTATAGGTAAAAGCCAACCCAATTTCAGCCCGTTGGTTTGGGGGTGTAAAAGTCACTGGACCACTGGCGTCTTGATCGAGTGCCCATTGCACGATATCAAACATATGGGCGCCCCAGTCGGTAATCATTCCACCACCAAAAGGCTTATAATCTCTCCACATGCCCCATCTATTATCATCAAGAGGACAAGCTAAATCTCTGTGATATGCTCGATAGGGTGCTGGACCTATCCATTCATTCCAATCAATATTTTCTGGAGTGGGTTGAGCAGGAAGTTCACACGCTTTCCATGGACTTCCCACACATACGTTTACCGTTTTTATTTCACCAATATGACCGTTGCGAATGAGTTCAACGCCATGTCTAAAATTTCTCCAAGAACGCTGCATACTCCCCGTTTGAAAAACCACATCATATTTTCTAGCGGCATTGACCATGGCTCGCCCCTCGTCTACACTACTTGAAAGTGGTTTTTCACAATAAATATCTTTTCTAGCTTTCGCAGCGTCAATAGCCATTTGAGCATGCCAATGGTCTGGAGAAGCAATCACAACAGCATCAATATCATTTCTGTTGAGCAAATCTCTATAGGCTGGAAAATGTTCAATTTTATTTACCACCTTATCCTTCCTTAATGCGGTTTTTCTGTAGGTATCAGAAAAGAAATCCATTTTGAGTTGATCAACATCTGATACTCCAATGACAGCGGCTTCATCATACTTCACAAAATTTGTCATCAGCCCCCTACCCTGGCGTCCTGCACCAATAAAACCAATTTGGATTTTACTGTTTGGACTTGTTCCTGAAAAACCTAATACATGGCTAGGTATAATACTAAATACTGCTGATGCTTTAGTGGTGTTTGCTATGAAATTTCTTCGTTTCAAAATGGCATATTTTATAGCAATATAATCAATTTGAATCAAAATATTTCTAAAAATAGACTCATTAAAGATGTTCTTTAATGAACGCTGCAACTTGCAAAATCTATCGACCTAAAAAAGTATTTTAAAATTGATATGCTATCTTAAGTGTGTAGGGCTCTGTTTTCAGTGGCTGCTAAAGCGGCTTCTTTTACAGCCTCAGCATACGTTGGGTGTGAATGGCTCATCCTAGCTATATCTTCAGCCGAGGCTCTAAATTCCATTGCCGTTACTGCTTCAGCAATTAGATCAGCTGCACGTGCTCCAATCATATGCACCCCTAATACTTCATCTGTATTGGTATCTGCTAATATTTTAACAAAGCCGTCAGTGTCCATACTTGCTCGAGCGCGTCCAAGAGCGCGCATAGGAAATTGCCCCACTTTATAAGAAACTCCACTAGTTTTTAATTCTTCTTCTGTTTTGCCTACAGCAGCAACTTCAGGCCAGGTATAAATTACATTAGGAATCAGATTATGATCTATATGAGGTTTTTGACCTGCTAAGCGTTCAGCCACGGCAACTCCTTCTTCCTCGGCTTTATGAGCCAACATGGCACCTCGAACCACATCGCCAATAGCATAAATGTTTGGTATATTGGTCTGAAGAGATTCATTGACTTCAACTTGACCTCTTTCGTTTAGGGTTATCCCCGCTGCTTTAGCATTTAAGCCCTCTGTAAAAGGTTTTCTTCCTACTGAAACTAAGCAATAATCTCCTTCAAATTGGACTAAATTTCCTTTTTTGTCTTGCGCAGTAACTGAGATCATTTCTTTTTTTCGTTCTACTTTATTGACAGCATGCGACAAAAAGAATTTAACACCTTGTTTTTTCATGACTTTCATTAACTCGCGAGAGAGTGCACTATCCATAATTGGCGTAATGCGATCTGCATATTCTATGACAGAAACTTCAGATCCCAAACGGCAATACACCTGCCCAAGTTCTAAACCAATTACACCTCCACCAATGACCACAAGTTTTTTTGGAATTTCTTTGAGAGAAAGGGCTTCAGTAGAAGTAATAATACGTTTTTTATCTATCTCAATAAAAGGTAATGTTGCTGGTTTTGAACCGGTTGCAATGATGGTGTTTTTCGCCTCTATAGTTTGGCTCTCCTTTCCATCAATTTTTATGTGAGTGGCATCTTCAAAACTTCCTACCCCGTGTAGAACGGTAATTTTATTTTTTTCCATCAAATAATCAATTCCCTTCGTAGTTTGATCCACTACAGCAGCTTTGCGATCAATCATTTGTTTGAAGTTTAATTTGATTTCACCGCTAATTTCAATACCATGGGTAGTGAAGTTTTTAATTGCTTCTTCGTAGTGGTGAGAAGAATCCAAAAGTGATTTTGAGGGAATACAACCTACGTTGAGACATGTGCCGCCCAAGGTATCATATTTTTCAATCAAAACTGTTTTTAAGCCTAACTGGGCACAGCGAATGGCAGCCACATAGCCTCCAGGTCCTGACCCTATCACAGCAACATCATATACGCTCATAGAATTGAATTATTTGTTTTCTACAAAATTACAAATGTTTCTATGGTTTTTTGTAATTTTAATTAAATATAAACCCCAAATATGAAAACCTCTTTTCTTCTTATTGTTGCTACATCTAATTTCACATTCTTACCCACCCTTTTTTCTGTGTGGTCTCTGAAAAATCTTATTTATACAAAACCCTAAACATTTAATTTTAATGTATCTCATTAGAATCATCTTTTCTTTTTTGAAAGACAGAGAATATCGACAATTGTTATGGGTTTCAGGATTAATTCTTATTATCGGCACGTTGAGCTATCACTATATTGAAGGATGGTCCTGGGTTGATGCTGCCTATTTTTCTGTCATCACACTAACCACCATTGGCTATGGCGATTTCTCACCTCAAACAACCTTTGGTAAAATTTTCACCATCTTCTATATCTTAATAGGCGTAGGCGTTGTTTTGGGTTTTATAAATACAATATATTTATATTATAAAAACAGAAAGAGAAAATAGTGGCGTCGAATAAATATTGTACTATTGCTTTAAGACCATTATTATGAGCGAAAATTCGCCCACCCTTACTTTAGGCACTGCCCTGTTTCCTGTTGTTGTTTTGATCACTCTATTAGGTTTCAATGTTAGTGTTTTTGGAGATGATGCTTTAGGAGGATCTAATCAATTTATTTTATTGATTGGTGCTGCGGTTGCTGCGGTTATTGGGTTTAGAAAAAAAGTGTCTTATAAAGCCATGATGGAAGCCATTGGAACCAATTTGAAGGCAACCACTGGAGCCATTTTAATTCTTCTTTTTGTAGGGGCTTTAGCTGGAACTTGGTTGGTTTCTGGAATTATTCCTGCCATGATTTATTATGGCTTACAATTAATTCATCCCTCAATATTTTTACCTGCTTGTGTGATTATTTGCGCTATCATTTCCATCGCCACTGGAAGTAGCTGGACCACTTCCGCTACTGTGGGCATTGCTCTAATTGGCATTGGAAAAGCATTAGGGTTGCCTGTAGGCATGGTCGCTGGAGCAGTTATCTCTGGAGCCTACTTTGGAGACAAACTTTCGCCCTTGAGCGATACTACCAATTTAGCTCCCGCCATGGCAGGGGGAGATTTATTTACGCACATCCGCTACATGACATATACAACCATTCCCAGTATCTCAATTACATTGGTCATTTTTATTTTCTTAAGTTTTTTTCAAACCCCCAGTGGTCAAGCAGACATAGAACAAATGTTAGGAGCAATTGAAAACAAATTTACTATCAACCTCTGGCTCTTTTTGGTTCCTCTAACCGTCATTTTTTTAATCATTAAAAAAAGTCCTCCTCTTATTGCACTTCTCTTGGGTACCCTCCTCGGAGGATTATTTACAATCTTATTTCAATCACAACTGTTGTTAGAATTAAGTAATACTTCTATATTAAATAGCACTACCACATACAAAACTCTTCTAAACACAATAACCACAGAAACTATTATAGAAACAGAAAACGAACTACTAAACGATCTCTTTACATCAGGGGGTATGGGAGGAATGCTGGGGACCATTTGGCTTATCATTTGTGCCATGGTTTTTGGAGGTGTTATGGATGCTATTGGGGCATTAGAGCGTATTAGCCATGCACTACTCCAATGGGCGAAAAGCACTCTTCAACTATTTGCAAGTACTGTTATTTCTTGTATCACAATAAATATTAGTGCTTCTGATCAATATTTATCACTTGTTATTCCAGGCAAAATGTTTGCTAAAGCCTATCGAGACAGAAACCTAGCTCCCGAAAACTTAAGTAGAACTTTAGAAGACTCAGGTACCGTCACATCAGTATTGATTCCTTGGAACACATGTGGGGCTTATCAGTCTGGGGTCTTAGGCGTGAGCGTGAGTAGTTATTTTTTCTATGCTTTTTTTAATTGGATAAGCCCCTTTATGACCCTACTTTTTGCTGCTTTACACCTCAAAATAAAATCATTAAAGGAAGACTAAAAGCAGAGTTTTATTGTTTTTGAATTTGTATTTTTGTTTTACAGTTCTGCATTGATGAGCAAACAACAAAAAAAATCAACAACTACAACTCAAGCCTCGACAAAACTAAAAAGGCAAAGACATGTGCTTTTTGGTGCTTTTTTGATCTTGGCGGCTCTATTATTGTTCCTTGCTATTATTTCCTATTTCACAAATTGGCAAGATGATTTTAGTACGCTAGAAAATTTTGCCAATCCTGAAGTAGAAAGCCAAAATATTTTAAAAAAGCTTGGGGCATATATTAGTCACTTTTTAGTCTATCAGCTTTTTGGTCTAGGCGCCTTCCTTTTGACTTACCTCTTATTAATCACTGGATTATCCTATTTTTTAAATTTTTCAAAAAGAAGTTTGTTGAAACAATGGAGTTGGGGAATTCTACATACCCTATGGATTAGTGTTTGTATGGGTTTTTTTTATGAATTTAACCCTATTTTAAGTGGTGTTGTAGGATATGAAATATTCATTTTGATGAGCACTTATATGGGCACTATTGGATTGGCCAGTTTGCTCACCTTTCTACTCCTTTGCTTTGTAGTCATTGAACTTGATTGGACTCCCGAACGGATTAGAAGTTGGTTTGCTACTCCTCCTTCAAAGAAAGATGACACCATTGAAGCGCCTGAAAATGAGCTAAAAAATCAAGAGCCTGTGGATCTCAACATAGAAGAAAATTTTTCTATAAATCCAAAGCTCGAAACCGTTGAAGAACAAGAAGAAATTCTAATGCCAGATGGTTCTGAATCTATCCCAATGGAAATTGAAACCGTTGAAGAAGAAGCTTCTCAACTGGCTGACGAACTTGTAGAAAAGCAAGGTCTATTTGATCCGACGCTTGCTCTAAGCAAATATCAAATTCCTAGCCTTAATCTGTTAAAAGACTATGGAGACGGTTCCATTACCATAAATCAAGAAGAGCTTGAAGCAAATAAAAATAAAATTGTAGAAACGTTAAATAATTATAAAATTGGTATAGGGCATATCAAAGCGACCATTGGGCCTACTGTAACCTTATATGAAATTGTTCCTGATGCGGGAATTCGAATTTCTAAAATTAAAAATTTAGAAGACGATATTGCCCTTTCACTTTCTGCATTGGGTATTCGAATTATTGCTCCTATACCTGGAAAGGGTACTATCGGTATAGAAGTACCCAACCAAAATCCAAGTATCGTATCTATGCGTTCGGTGTTGAGTACAACCAAATTTCAAAATGCAGAAATGGAGCTTCCCCTAGCCCTCGGAAAAACCATCAGTAATGAAACTTTTGTGGTTGATCTAACCAAAATGCCTCATTTACTTATGGCAGGTGCTACAGGTCAAGGAAAATCTGTTGGGCTAAATGCTGTTATTTCTTCTTTGCTTTATAAAAAACATCCAGCCGAAGTTAAATTTGTTTTGGTAGACCCTAAAAAAGTTGAATTAAACATCTACAATAAAATTGAACGCCATTATTTAGCAAAATTGCCAGACAGCGAAGAGGCAATAATCACTGACAATAGCAAGGTGATCAATACGCTAAATTCGCTTTGCATTGAAATGGATAACCGATACGAACTCCTAAAAAATGGGTTGTGTAGAAACATAAAAGAGTACAATAAGAAGTTCAAATCGAGAATGCTCAATCCTGAAGAGGGACACAACTTTTTGCCCTACATCATCTTGATTGTTGATGAATTTGCAGATTTGATTATGACCGCTGGCAAAGAAGTTGAAACGCCTATTGCCCGGTTGGCTCAACTCGCCCGTGCGGTAGGTATACATTTGATTATAGCCACACAACGGCCATCGGTGAATGTGATTACTGGAGTGATTAAAGCCAATTTTCCTGCTCGGATCGCTTTTCGTGTAACTTCAAAAATTGATTCAAGAACCATTTTGGACAGCGGAGGGGCAGAACAACTCATTGGGCGAGGAGATATGCTCTATACCCAAGGGAATGAACTTACCCGCTTGCAATGTGCTTTTGTTGATACTCCAGAAGTAGAAAAAATTGCCGCTTTTGTTGGTTCTCAAAGAGCCTATCCAGAAGCACATCTGCTGCCAGAATATAGTGGAAGTGAAAATGAAGGATTACAAGATCTTGACGCCTCAGATCGCGATGCCCTTTTTAAAGAAGCTGCAGAGGTGATAGTTGTTGCCCAACAGGGTTCGGCATCACTTTTGCAACGCAAGTTAAAGTTAGGATATAACAGAGCAGGTCGGATTATAGATCAAATGGAGGCTGCTGGAATTGTGGGACCCTTTGAAGGAAGTAAAGCCAGGCAAGTACTCATAGCTGACCTAACCAGTCTCGAACGGTTTTTAAATAATGAATCTCAATGAAATTAAAGTTTTTAGTCCTTGCGCTCACTTTAAATTTACTTCCTCTAGAAGGACAAACTTCTATGGAGGCAAAAAAAATATTGGATGCTGTAGCTGAAAAAATGAACCACTTTGACAATCAACAATTTAATTTCACCTACGTTTTAAATAACCGACAAGAAGATATTAGACAGGAGACCAAAGGCAAGGTGGTGGTTTCTGGAGAGCGATATAAATTAGATTTTATGGGAATGACTCAACTCTTTGATGGAGAAAAAACATATACTATTGTTCCTGAAAATGAAGAAATTACAGTATCTGATAATAGCGAAGACGATTTGGGTATTAATCCAAATGAGTTGCTTCGGTTTTATTTGGAGGGCTATGACTATCAAATGGACATTAAACAATCTGTAAAGGGTAGATCAATTCAATACATAAAGCTTATTCCAAGTGAGGAAAATCCAGATATTAAACACTTACTTTTAGGAATTGATGTCAGGGCACTCTCCATATACCGATTGATTGAAGTAGGAAGTAACGGAACCCAAACCACATTGACGCTTAACAATCAAATGGTCAATCAACCCATGGCAGAAGATTTTTTCTCTTTTAAACCAAACAACTATCCGGATTATTATATAAACGAGTAGGTTTTGAAAATTATAGATCGCTACATTTTAAAAAGTTACTTGTCAAGATTGGCTGCTGTTTTCGTCATTTGTATGGTCATTTTTGTTGTACAAACCTTTTGGTTATATATCGATGAATTAGCAGGAAAAGGATTAGACATGATTATTATTTCCAAATTTCTACTCTATTTCTCACCCAAACTTGTCCCTATGGTCTTGCCCATGTCGGTTCTTATTGCCTCTTTGATGACCTATGGCAGCTTTGCAGAAAATTATGAGTTTGCCGCAATGAAATCAACGGGTATATCTCTGCAACGCGCTTTGACCGGCTTATTTATTTTTCACATCATCTTAGGCATTGGCTCTTTTTATTTTTCCAATCATGTGATTCCCTATGGCGAATTAAAGTCATATAATTTGAGGAAAAACTTAAAAAAACTGAAACCTGAGTTAGCCATTAGAGAAGGGATTTTTAATGAAGTGGGCAATATTAATATCAAGGTGGAAAAAAAATATGGAGAAAATAAAAGGTTTCTCGAAGATGTAATTATTCATGAATATTATCCCGATAGAATCAACCGCACTGTGATAAAAGCAAAACGGGGTGAGCTCAGAAGCAAAACTACTGATGACAATTTACAACTAGTTCTTTTTGAAGGAAATCGATATGAATCTATAAAAGCTAAAAAAAAATCTGATCAAGCCAAAGTTCCTCACGCTAAAGTCTATTTTGAAGAATATATAATGAACATTGATCTTTCCAATTTCAATGACGTCGATTTGGAAGCTGAGGACATTAAGAGCTCGTTTAGAATGCAAAAAACTGATCAACTCAAAATTAGTATAGATACCTTGGAACGTGATTTTAAAGAAGAACGTGCTGCCTTCAGTGAAAACTTTGTGAAATCGAGCATCATCGGAGATGTACAAAGACTGACACCCAATGCTGTTAGCATTGATACTTTTCCTAAAAATCCGTTAGATTTTTTAGAGGATGATGCTCCTTGGAAATACAATCAAATTCTCACCACGGGTATCGATCAACTAAGACCCTATTTGCGGGATTTAAATCGAAAAAGACAACTTTATTTTGTAACACAAAAAAACATTAATCAACATAAAATTGTATTAGAAGACAAGTATTCATTAGTTTTTGCCTCAATTTTACTTTTTCTTATTGGAGCTCCTTTGGGAGCAATTGTCAGAAAAGGAGGAATAGGAATGCCCCTTGTTTTATCTGTCATCATTTTTTTAACCTATCATTTTATTGGCGTCTTTGGTAAAAATGCAGCTGAAGACAATAGTCTAAACCCAGTTGTTGGTGCTTGGTTATCCACATTAATTCTAACTCCTTTTGCTATTTTTCTAACACAAAGAGCTTCTTCTGACAAAGGGTTTGTTTCATTTGATTCTCTATTTTTGAGGATTCAAAAAATCGCAAAGTTTTTCAAACAACGTTTTAAAAAAATAAAATTTAATGACAAATAATCCTTTAGACACAATTGAGGAAGCAATAGATGCGATTGCCAGAGGAGAGGTAATTATAGTAGTTGATGACGCTGCTAGAGAAAATGAAGGCGATTTTGTTGCTGCTGCAGAAAAGGTTACGCCTGAGATGATCAATTTTATGGCAACCCATGGTCGTGGATTGATTTGTACTCCTATTTCAGAAGAGAGATGCAAAGCCCTTGCCCTTGAAAAAATGGTATCTGACAATACTGACCCAATGGAAACCGCATTTACTGTTTCTGTAGATCTCAAAGGAGAGGGGGTCACTACAGGAATTTCAGCAAAAGATAGAGCTAGAACAATTGCTGCCCTTCTTGATCCAAAAACAAAAGCAGAAGACCTTTCACGACCAGGACATATTTTTCCTCTAATTGCCAAAGAAGGAGGCGTTTTAAGAAGAACAGGGCATACAGAAGCGGCTATTGATTTTGCTCGCCTTGCAGGTCTGAAACCTGCGGGTGTTATTGTAGAAATAATGAATGAAGATGGCAGTATGGCACGCTTGCAAGAATTGCAACAGGTGGCAAAAAAATTAAATCTTAAAATTGTTTCTATTGAAGATCTGGTCTCTTATAGAATGCAAAAAGACAGCTTGATAGTCAAAAAAATAGATACTTCAATTGAAACCTTATATGGAAAATTTCGGTTGAGAGCCTATGAACAAACAACCAATAAAATAATCCATTTAGCACTAACCTATGGCGAATGGAACGAAGAAGAAAGTGTTTTAACAAGAATCCATTCTTCTAAAATCAGCAATGATATTTTAGGGATGCTGACCGTGGGTGAACAGCAAGGTCTTGATTCAATTTTTGAAGTCATTAAAAAAGAAGGCAAAGGGGCAATGCTTTTTATCAATAAAGAACAAGTGCCTGAAGATCTTTTGTCCCGCATTCAAACACTAAAAGAGCTGCAAAACAAAGGTGAAGTCATGAAGGCGCCACCGTTGAGCATGGATGATAAAGATTATGGCATCGGTGCGCAAATTCTTCATGATTTAAACATCAAAAAACTGCGTGTCATTAGTAACACCAAACAACCCCAACGTATCGGTATAACAGGATATGGATTAACAATAGAGGGACAAGTTGGCTATTGATCTAACCAGAGTTTGGTTGCTAGTATTACAACCATCACAAATAAAAACAAGCGAATCATTCGGTCGTCTTTTTTGACAGACCAGCGGCTGGTGATCCATGCTGATAGGGCACTACCTAAAGCCATCCACAACCCTAGTTTCCACGATACTGCCTGATTGAAGGTAAAAAGTAAAAGAGCTGCTGTGGTATAAATTGTGACCACTGCCACTTTAACTGAATTGGCTTGAGTTATAGATAAATTATTTATTTGTGTAAGAATCAAAAGAATAACAAAACCGATTCCAGCATTAATAAAGCCCCCATAAATTCCTACAAAAAAAAAGAGTATCATTGATATTATTCTTTTTTTGCCTCCTAGTTGAGGGGATAATTCAAAAGAGTTTTGTTTCTTTTGAAACAGAATTAATAATCCCACACAAACCATAAGAATCGCCAGTATCTTATTAAATAAAGCTGCTTCCATTTCAATCGCAATTTGTGCTCCTAACACAGACCCAAGTGTTGCTGTTATTCCTAAATAAACATCTAGTGGTGCTGAACTGACTTTTTTACTTTTAAAACCAAGCGTGCCTGTGATTGACTGGAATAAAATTACAATCCTGTTGGTACCGTTAGCAACATGAGGCGGTAAGCCTAAAAAAATCAATATAGGTAGCGTTAACAACGAGCCACCACCTGCGAGAGTATTTATAATTCCGGCAATGAAACCTATACTAAAAAGAAGGAGAATTTCCCAAAGTTCATTCATTGTGCAAAAGATAACTTATTTTACAGAATGCAGGAAACGAAGAAATATTTTCTAATCTAAAAAAGCATAGTATATTTGCGGCTCGCTCAAAGGAGAAATGGCAGAGTGGTCGAATGCGGCAGTCTTGAAAACTGTTGAGGGTCACACCTCCGGGGGTTCGAATCCCTCTTTCTCCGCTTGACTGGATAACCCCCTATTTCATTATTATATAATGTTTTAGGGGTTTTTTAATGTATGGTTTTAGCACAATTTATTCATTTTACTTTCTAATATTTCTTCAGTCTCCCTAATCCAAAGAAAGGGTAAGGGTTTTAGGAATCAGTTTTTCTATTGAAACATGGGGATGGGATTTGATATAAATCACAAAGTTTGTATTTTGGAGGTAACCCTTGCAAACTGGGTTTAAAATAGAGTTGGGGGTGGAGAGAACGCATCCAGAAAAATCGTTACAGTTGTAAAACCTCAAATTTTTCATGTGATGATAAAATTCGGACTTTTATTGTTGTTACCTTTTTTTGTAATCAATTCTTGTGGCTCATTAAAGACCACTATTTCTAAAAAAAGAAATTAGTCTGTTTTCAAAGTTTGCCAATACCCTCCTAAGTGGAGGGTTTTTCTTTTTTACCAATGAACACAATTCAAATTTCTTCTAAACTATTGTTATCATTGACCTAACCAAGATTCTCTTGTAGAAGTTTAAGGGGGGGAGATTTGTGGATAGGTGTTCGGTTATACGTTTTTTTAATCTTTACTATTGATCAAAATATTAATTCATATTTAAAACTATTATGACATTAAATTAACATCAAACTAAATACAACCGATTGATTTATTTCATTCATTAGCGAAAATTTTTTTAAATGGACTCAAAAGTTACAATTGGCTCAGAAGAATGGGTTTCGTTAAGTGAACTCAATATACCTTATATTAAAGCCCGTATAGATAGTGGAGCCAAAACTTCTAGTTTACATGCTCTAAATATTCAAGCCTACCAAAAGGAAGGACAAGCTTGGGTGAGCTTTGATGTTTATCCTATTCAAAATGATGGTAAGTGTAAGGTTAAATGCAACGCATTGGTAACAGACAAGAGAGTAGTTAAAAGTTCGACTGGAAACAGAGAACAGCGATTTGTTATTCAAACATTTATGTCCTTAGGAAATCACACATGGAGTATAGAATTAACACTTACAAATAGGGACTCTATGGGATATCGTATGTTGTTGGGGCGAGAGGCAATGAAAGGAAGATTGATTGTTGATCCCGAAGAAAGTTTCTTATCAGGAAGCATAAGTGATAGCATTATTTCTAATTCTTATAAAAGATTCAGAAAGACTGCGAAAGGACTTAGGATAGGTTTACTGGCTTCCAACCGTGAATTATATAGTAACAGAAGACTAATAGAAGCTGCTGAACAAAGAGGGCATCAAATAGAATTTTATAATATTCGTCAATGTTTTATGAAGCTAGATGCTTCAACTCCACAAATTCATTATCGTGGAGGCGAAATCATTGAATTTCTAGATGCGGTGATACCAAGGATTAGACCATCACAAACATTTTATGCTTGTGCACTTTTACGTCTTTTTGAAAGTATGGGTGTATTTTGTCTCAATACTTCCGATTCTATAATTCAATCGAGAGATAAATTATTTTCACTCCAATTATTACTGAGTAAAGGAGTCAAAATACCAACAACTGGGTTTGCTAGTTCACCATTAGATACAAATGATTTAATCGACATGGTTGGCGGATCTCCACTAATTGTAAAGTTATTAGAAGGGACTCAGGGCAAAGGCGTAGTATTAGCCGAAACAAAAAAAGCTGCAGAAAGTGTTATCAATGCTTTTAAAAGCTTAAAAGCCAATATCTTAGTTCAAGAATTTATTAAAGAGGCAGACGGGAAGGACATACGCTGTTTTGTCATTGATGGTAAGGTAGTTGCCTCAATGCAACGTACGGCTCCTCCTGGTGAATTCCGAGCAAACGTCCATTTAGGTGGATCTTCAACTATTGTTAGAACTACAGTTGAAGAACGTAAAATAGCTATCAAAGCGACCAAAGCAATGGGATTAAGTATAGCAGGGGTAGACATCATTCGTTCATCTAGCGGACCTTTAGTTCTTGAAGTGAATTCATCTCCAGGATTAGAAGGCATAGAAACAGCAACCCAGAAAGATATCGCACTAATGATGATAAAATCTATCGAAAAGAAGTGTAATTATGAGGAAAATATAATGCCTCAGGACTAACCAATAAGGTGTTTAGAAATTAATCAAGGTTTGGTGCTTTTAATAAAGTCCGTTAAGCTAAAATTTATGATATAAAAAGAAAATTAAATATAGAAATGTTTAGCTTGGCTAAGTGCAAGATTGAAAGTTTATCGCTTTCTATTGCCCTACTGTCCATATACTAACCGTTAATTGTAATTCAAAAAAACGGAGCTACTACCTCTAGAGTTTAATAGAGCAATGATTATATTGAATTGTTACTGGCCGTTATCCAAAAAAAGGTAAACTAATGAAAATAAGATGGCCTTTAATTCTATTTCTTATCGGAATTTATGATGTTCTGAATGGGTAAAAGATCGTTAGAAGCAATATGTTATTAAATGGACTAATGCATTAATATTAAAACTAGCCCTCCCAAGTTGAGGGTTTTTCTTTTACACTAATGGATACAACCCAACCGTGTATTAATAAACCAACTATACTGTGCTAGCGAAGTAATTTTTAATATATTGTAGTTGGTTTGAGGCACCGCATGAGTAGGCTTCAACTAAACCAATTAACTATAAAAAAGTTGAGATTTACAAATCAAATAGCTGTCATTTTTGGTGCCGGCAGAGGAATAGGAAAAGCCATAGCAACCCGTTTATCAAGTGAAGGGGCCAAGCTTGTTATCATTGATATTTTAAACGAGGAGATCGAACAGCTCAAGCAACAAATTTTGAAAAGCGGTGGAGCAGTAGAGGCCCATACGTTAGATGTTTCTGATGAAAAAAACTGTAATGAGTGCATTCAAAAAATTTACACCGCGCACAAAAAAATTGATATTCTAATCAATACTGTTGGCATTGTGGGGCCTTCTAATTGTTCCATTGAAAATTATGACCTGGAAGATTTTATTCATGTCATCAACGTCAATCTTGTGGGAGCCTTTATCATCTCTAAAGCAGTAATACCCATAATGAAAGAAAGAAATTATGGTCGGATACTCCACATTGCCTCTATAGCAGGAAAAGAAGGAAACCCTGGTATGGTTGGATATTCTGCCTCTAAAGCAGCCTTAATTGGGATGGTGAAAGGCCTTGGAAAAGAACTAGCCGAAACCAATATCACCGTAAATGGTGTAGCCCCCGGGCTCATTTCTAGTGAGATGAATAGCGAAACCGATCCTAAAATGTTAGCCTATATGGTCAATAAAATTCCTATGAAAAGACCGGGCACTGTAGATGAAGTGGCCGCACTATGTCTGTGGATTGTTTCACAGGAAGCAAGTTTTAACACTGGGGCTATATTTGATATTTCCGGAGGAAGAGCTACTTATTAATATAACAACATGAAAGATAGACAATTTTTAGACCACATTAAAAAGAACTTATATACCGCAGTGGTAGGAGACATTATGGATCAACTCGGATATCAAAATCAATTTTTAAATCCAAAAATAAAACCACTCAGAGAAGACATGACCGTGGTTGGAAGGGCAATGCCCGTGCTTGAAACAGATACGCTAGACAACACTTCAACTTCCTACAATGCATCACTCAAAAAACCATTTGGACTTATGCTCGAAGCTTTAGATCAACTCAAAGAAAATGAAATTTATTTATGCACTGGTGGAACCCCCACCTATGCCCTTTGGGGTGAACTTATGAGTACACGGGCTATACAATGTGGAGCAACTGGAGCCGTCTTGAATGGTTACTCCAGAGATACACTTGGTATATTGGAATTAAATTTTCCAACCTTTTCCTATGGCACCTATGCGCAGGATCAAGCCCCTAGAGGAAAAGTAATTGACTACAGGATTCCCATAAAAATAGGCAACGTTGCTATCACCCCAGGGGATATTGTTTTTGGAGATATTGACGGGGTTTGCATTATTCCGCAAGAAATTGAAAAAGAAGTAGTTCAATTAGCTGATGAAAAAGTGAATGGTGAAAATTTAGTACGAAAATCCATTGAAGCTGGAATGAGCTCTGTTGAAGCTTTTAACAAATATGGGATCATGTAACACATTATGAAAATAGCTCTTTCAAATAAAAATTTTCTTGTCACTGGCAGTGCCGGTATTGGCGTGGGTTCAGGAATTTGCAAAGCAATTGATCGTGCCGGAGGTACACTTGTGATTAATGATCTCTCAAAAGAAAATGTAGAAGAAGCAACAAAAAAATATAACAATGCTATAGGAATAGTTGCAGATATTAGTAAAAGTGAAGAAGTTGACAGACTGTTTCATGAAATTAAAACAAAGTTGGGGCCCCTCCATGGAGTGATCAATAATGCCGGAATAGGACATAGAAAACCAGCACATGAGACCACCATAGAAGAATTTGAAGCGCTTTTCAATACTAATTTTAAGGGCGTATGGCTGATTTCCAAAGCATTTGCACTTGATTGTATCGAACATCAAATCAAAGGCAATATTGTTACTGTTTCTTCGGTACATGCGTTCAATTCTACCAATAAATATTCGCTCTATGCGTCCGCCAAAGGCGCTCTCAATAATCTTACTCGAGGGCTTTCCATTGAATTAGGAAAATATGGAATCCGATGTAATGGAATTGCTCCAGGATATGTAGACTCCGCCTATAATGTAAAAGCCGTTAGAGAATGGTCCGATGACCCAGATCAATGGGTGAAAGATCAAATTGAAGACTACCAAAGTATTCCTGAAGTTATTACCTCTTTAGATTGTGGCAATGCAGTGGTATTCTTACTCTCTGAATATAGCAAATCCATAACAGGTCAAATCATAAAAGTAGATAGTGGGTTTACCAATCTACTGTATAGCAATAGTTTTTTACCCTAAATAAAAGCAAATGAAAATTTCTAAAATCAATCTTTATGAGGTAGTTGTGCCAGCCAAAAAGGGAACTATTGAAAGTAGTGAAATTAATAAGCCTCTACACAAATTATCACAGGGGACAGAAATGGGTTGGTCCATCCAATTTGACGAACTCTCAAAAATTTTAATTTCCATTGAACTGGCCAATGGAGTTATTGGTTGGGGAGAATGCTACAGGGGTAATACCATTATGGCAGTAAAGCAAGTGGCTCAAAAGTTTGTTGGGATGTCTATAGAAAAAATTATCCGACAACAACTCCCGATTCCCTACACTCGGATTTATGATGGTTTTGAATGCGCCCTTTGGGATTGCTTTGCCCGTCTAAAAAATGTCCGTGTGGTTGATTTGTTGGGAGGTCCCGTTCGAGAAAAGATAAAGGTGGGAAGCTGGTCCAGCCACAGAACTACGGCCGAAGTGGGTGAAATTGCATCTAATTTTGCTGCCCTGGGCTATGATTGCATTAAGTTTAAAACAGATTTAGAAGATGACGTAGCAGGATGGGCAACCGCAATTAAAAGAGCCGCTCCAGATATGAAAATAATTTTTGATCCAAACGAACGTTGGATATCATCTGCCGAGGTCAAAACTAGAATTGATGCGCTCAAAGAAATAGGCAATACACTTTGTATTGAAGATCCGATTTCTCGATGGAAAATAGAAGAATATGCTCAAATCAGGAGCTACTCTCCCATTCCCATTGTGCTTCATGTTTCACTGCCCTATGTGGACCACGGACAACGAGTTCATGACGCCATAAGAGCCATTCAACACCAAGCCATCGATGGGTTTAATTTCAATTGTGGATTTGCTCATTTTCAAAAGTTAGATCATATTGCTACCGCCGCAGAATTGCCTTGTTGGCATGGTTCTGAGATTGATTTAGGAATTATGGAAGCAATGTATTTACACTCCTGCGCAGCAGCCCATTCTTGTGAGTGGCCCAGTGATATCTTTGGTACGCTAATCCGATCTCACGATTTATTAAAACAATCCCTTCGTATTGAACCACCCTTTGCCTTCCTACCAGAAGGAATAGGCCTTGGTGTTGAACCTGATCTGGAGGCTATCAATGAGTATTTGATTAACAAGATCGAAGTAGCAAATTAATTCCAAAAAAACATCATGAATCCATTTGATCAAGACAATGAAAATGACAAAGCCCAATTGTGGGACATGCTAGTGAAAAGAGATTCGTTGGCTTTTGTAAATCAGGATTGGGATCTCGTTAAAGAGGATTTTGTCACAGCACATTTTATGGGTATTCACGCTCACAATGAAAGTAATCCAGATTTGTGGAAAATTAGTTTTCCTAATCTGGCAAGCTATCGAGAGGAATGGCTCAAGCAGGCCAAAGCCTTTGATAAAGACAGTTGGACAGAAAACCCATATGATATACTGTTAAAAGTTACGTATTTAGATGACATTGAAATTTGCGAAGACAAGGCTATCTTACACAAAAAGTTTTCTGGCTTTGCAGAAAAAACAAATGGAGAAAAAGTATCCTTCAACTGGCAAACTATTTACCGCTGCGTTAAAATCAATGAAAAGTGGAAAATAGCAGGGTTTACAGGGTATCTTCCGTTGAATGTTAAAAAAGGGGATTCCGTTCCAATAGGCGGAAAGTCTGTGCCTAGTGGAGCCAACCAACATATTACTGCCGGACCCTACTCTCCTGTACTTACTGTAAACGGCGCCCAACTTGTAGTCATTTCTGGCCAAGCAGCTATTGAAAAAAGTGGCCAAATTATTGGCAATAATGTGGAAGAACAAACAGAATTAACTCTCCGCAATTGCCAAAAACAACTACTTTCTGCGGACGCTTCATTTAACGATGTTTTTAAAGTAAACGTATATTTAAAAGATATTCAACATTGGGAACGATTCAATTCAGTCTATGTCAAGTATTTTACAGCACCCAAACCCGTGAGAACTGCCGTTGAAACTGGCTTGATTGAAGGACTTTTGGTTGAGATCGAAATGTGGGCAATAAAAAATTAAATCATGATTTGGGATCAACTCACTACAGAAGAAACAGAAAAAATCAACAAAACAACTCCCGTTATCATTTTGTTGAGTGCAACAGAGCAACACGGTCCTCACCTCCCCCTATCTACAGATAGAAACATAGGGGAACATTTTCTTCAAGAGCTAAATCGATTGATGGAAAAGGAAGTTATTCTCCTTCCCACAATTCCCATTGGGTGCTCAGAACACCATATGGACTTTTGCGGTTCACTCACTTTCAAACACACTACTTTTAAAATCCTAATTGAAGAAATGGTAGAGTCGATGTGTATTCATGGGTTTAAAAATTTTCTATTCCTTAACAGTCACGGTGGTAATCAAGGCATTGGGCAAGTCATTTTAGAAGCACTCGGAAATAAATATCCACAATCCCAATTCAGTTTTATAACGTGGTGGAAAATAGCTGGTGAGGAATTAAAAAAGATCAATACTTCTGGACCAGGAGGAACAGGTCATGCCGGTGAATTTGAAACCAGTTTAATGCTTCATATTGCTCCCGAATTGGTTCGAAAACAACACCTAAAACCTCCGTCTAACCAGTTGTTTGATCCTTTGGTTGGAGACATGATAAACGGCCCGCAAATATCTTATTTCCAAACTATTAAAGAAATTTCAGCCAACGGAGTGGTTGGAAACCCCAGTATTGCCTCAAAGGAAAAAGGAAAAAAGATTTCTCAAATCATCACCTCAAAATTGGTTGATTTCATAAAATCTCAACTGATTTGACAAATTTTGATTTTTTTATTGATGGTCCTATCATATTCATTTATTTCTGCATCATCTTTTATATCGGCATTTGGTTACGGAAATATGTTTCCAACGTAGATCATTTTTTGGTAGCCAATAGAGGCGTTGATGTTTATCTTGGGATTGCTAGTTTGGCTGCCACGGAGTTTGGAATAGCCACTTGTATGGCTAATGCAGAGTTAGGCTTTAAATATGGTTTAAAAGGAATCATCCCCGGCATTGCCCTAGGCGGGTCTATGTTCGTGGTGGGGCTAACCGGATTTTGCATCGAACCACTTCGAAATATGGCGGTGATTACTGTTCCTGAGCTTTTTGAAAGAAAATTTGGAAAAAAAATTAGATGGGCAAGTGGACTAGTTATCCTCATTGGAGGGTTGCTCAACATGGGGTTATTTCTCCGTCAAGCAGGTAGTTTTTTGAGTATAACCATGGGCATTGGAGAAGGCTATTTGGAACTTCTGATGACAGCCATCTTACTTTTTGTTGGATGCTATACCGTTATTGGTGGAATGGTTTCGGTTTTAGTTACTGATTATATTCAATTCATTTTGATGTGTTTAGGGTTTGTCTCAATTACAGCCATCCTTATTTACCAATTGGGTTGGCACTCTATTTTAGACCAAAGCACGACATATCTTGGCCCAGACAGCTTGAGTCTTTCCCTCAATTCGGCCTATAGCTTGGATCGATTGATATTGGATATTTTAGTAGCTTTTGCCTCTGTATTGACTTGGCAAACCATGATCTCAAGAGTGCTTTCTGCCAAAGATAGCGAGACTGCCAAAAAAATATATAGAGTAACCTCACCCTACATGCTCATGCGTTTTGTTATCCCTGTTTTTCTAGGCATTAGTGCATTGTATTTTTTTGGACCGCTCAGCTTTGGAAATGGAAAAGAAATTTTGGCAATGCCCAATATGATTGCTCAACTCATTCCGGTCGGACTGATTGGCATAGTAGTTGCCGCAATGTTGGCGGCAGATATGTCTACTAATTCTTCATACTTAATTGCTTGGTCATCTGTCATTTATAATGATCTTTTAGCGCCCATACATAATAACAAATGGTCTTCCAAAAAGGGCTTGTTTTATAATCGAATGATTATTTGTGGCATTGGATTATTTCTATTGCTCTATGGGTTGTGGTATCCCTTAAGTGATGATTTGTGGGTTTATATGCAGGTGACTGGCACCATCTATTTGTCCAGCATGAGTGTGCTGTTGATTGCCTGTTGTTATTTTAAAAAGGCCAGTGCTTTAGGAGCCGCAATATCAATTATCATTGGAGCTCTAATTCCGGTATCCTATTTATTTCTTCAGGACTTATCATTTTCATCCACCGTTGTCAAAAATATTGGCCCTTATCGGTTTGGTGTGCTTAGTTTCCTTTTAAGTGCCCTGGGTATGTTTGTCGGTTCATTGATCACCAAAATTAAAACAAAATGAAATATCCCTTTTGGACCCTTTTTTTTATTCTCTGTTATGGTTGGTATGTTTTTGTGACAATTATGGTTGCCATAAGAGGTTTTAAAAACATAAAAAGCTTAATCCAATCCATTGATAAAAAATAGTTTAGGTACTCTGAGTTTTTATACATTTAAGTTGAGCAAGAGTATTTTTTAAAAAACCTTGATGGAGACTTTTCAATTAAGTTAATAATAAAGTGTTTTTTTGTCCCAGTGAGTTAATGGGTAGTGATGACCACAGGTTCGACTCTTCTTTTCAAATCCCTATCACGTAAAAAATTAATAGGCAAGGGATTTTTTTATTAGTTATCATAGCTCCTTTAGGGTAGTTTTCTAAAATTGTTTTTTACTGAATCTATGCAATCTTTTAAATGCACACTAGAGTTTTGGAAGTCTTGAAAAGAAAGGACATCCACAAAGGGAGAAGCAGCTTCTATAACTTCTATTGCGATCGGCGAGTTTGCCTCATACCGATCTCAAAGGATTAATTGATTAGGGTTGTATTTCCTAATTGCATCGTGAATGGTTTTATAATACTGTTTTGCCATTTTATAAAGTTTATCACGACCTTCTTTCGTTTCTGTTTTTTTTGGATCGAACACAGGTCCTTGCCATTCATTGTGTGTTCGATTGCGAATCCAAGGGAACAGTTGCTATAGAAATAACCAATAAGGTTTGGATCATCTTTGAGTTCAGCACAATAGGTGCGTACAACATAATCAACCCTTGCAATTCATTCTTCACTAAAAAAATCATAACGCACCGCATTTTTCCATTTGGATAAGAACAAAATATTGAAAGAACACTTGTTAAGAAAAATCTATACGCGCCGTTTTTATGTATGGTTTCAAGTTATAGTGCGACAATGAAATTATAGCACACTGCTATATAAATTTACCCCTTGCTAGGTTTAATTTTGGTCTTTTGGGATTCCTTTATTATTTTCAAGTAAATCTCTAATTTCTGTTAAAAGAACTATTTGTTTTGGCGTCTCAATTGATTTCTCAGTGATGTCTTCTGATTTTTTTTTGAGTGAGTTAAAAAATTTAACCACAATAAAAATGGTAAAACCAACAATGGTAAAATCAATTAAAGTATTGATAAAAAAGCCATAATCAATGGATACCTCGCTTAAACTATTTGTGGCTTTTCTTAATACAATTTTTTTTTGTTGGAAATTTACCCCCTCAGAAAGTAAAGAGAGAGGCGGCAATAAGATATTTTTAACCAGAGCATCAACTACGGCATTAAAAGATGCGCCAATAACAATTCCTACTGCCATTTCAATCATGTTTCCTCTAACAGCAAATTCTTTGAATTCTCTAATAATTTTCATACTACGATATTTTTTCAAATATAAAGAACCCCCTGGCGTGAACCAGAGGGCTTTGCACTTTTTGAGGGCTATTTTTTATTGCCCAGGCACTGCAAAAGAAATTGCATTGAAAATTGGAGAATATTTCCAACCATCTGGATTATGAGAACTCATTTTAGACTTTTTAGCCATGTCTGGAGGAAGCGAAAATTCAGCTCTATATTTCATTAAATTTTCAAGACTGTCAAACATATCCCAAGTTGATACGCTAGAAGTGTTCATTCCTGTAGGAGCAATTTTTCTTCCAACACCCCAATTGACCATTCCCATTTTAGACATGTTTTTTGTGAAATAGTTTTTCCAAAGCATTTTATTTTCAGCAATAAAAGCAGCTAAATTTTTAGGGCTCGCAAAATTAAATTGTATATGCGTGCCAAGACCTTTGACCACACTAACTTCATCTTGGAAAATATGTCGTGAATCAGATACCCAAGTGAATTTTGAGCTCAATGCGTCAACAATAGCTTGTTCTTCTTTTGATAATATTGAACTAGCATTGTTCCACCATTCGTTTTTGTTACTAAGAATAGCAGCAACATCTGTATTCGATTGAACAAACAAATAATTTTTTCGTTCTTCATCGTCTATATTATCCATCGTCACTCTTCGCAAAAAAGCCCAAAAGACAATATCACCTTTGTCAACAGCATTTTGAGCCACTTTTTGCATGTACATTTTTTGTACTGTTTCAAATGCCTCTAAATCTCCTTCAATTCTAACAAAATGCATTGAATAAGTTTGATAAGCTTGTGCAGATAAAGTAAGACTTAAAAGCAACAGCATTATTGAAAATAGTTTTTTCATTATAAATTGGTTTATGATTAATTATTCAAATAAAAGAAAATTGTTTTATGTATGCAATCTATCCAAAGTTTAGTTAAAATACGCTCCATGTATTAATGTTGAAACATCGAAAAAATAATTGTGAAATTTAATGGTGTTCAAACCTATTTTAAATACAAATTAAATTCCATTTTGAGCTAAAGAAGCTCTTACTTTTTCAAGCTTAGCAGCCGTCTCCATTTGGTTTACTTTTTTATTAAAGGGTTCTGCACTAACAGCTCCATTGTAAGCTTTAGATTGAATAAATTCAACAAATGATTTTAAGTCGATCACCTTACTAGCCCCCGGCAGTTCTCGTTCAAAGTCAAGTTGAGTTGAAGGTGATCGGCTAGCAACAGCGTCATTAATTTGCACTGAAACAATGTCTTTGGCTTCTAAAAAATTCATGTCCTCAAACTGATCTTCTGCACAATAAGTATGAAAGCTATCAAGTAAATACCCTACGTTGTTCGTTTCTATAGCACTTATTAATTCTCTAAGTTCAGAAATCGTATGAATGAAAGCGTATTTGTCTCTTGCCATAAGTGTCTTGGGTCCAACATATTCTAGCCCTAACCGCAACCCTTCTTGACTTAAAACATCTGCAATTTGTTGCAACCGGATTCTATGCTGTTCAAAATTTTGAGTATACGTTAATTGCTTATGGGTGGGCATGATCCAAGTGACAAAACTAGGAATAGTCAAAGCGGCAATTGCTTTTACGTTATTTTTGAGATATTGAAATCCTTTTTGAAAAACTTCATCAGAAGTTCGAAATTCAATTGGAAGGCCACCAGAGTCAAAAACAATATGATGACGCTTCATCTTGGCTAGATAATTTTGTTGATCAATTGAATTCATTTGTAAAAGCGCTCCCATGGGTGGGCTAATTGCTGAAAATTTATAAGCAATGGCAAAATCAAGAAGTTCTTGTGGCGAGCATTTCAGTCCTATACTACCTGGGTTAAGTGACGCTTTTAAAGAAGTTTTTGAATCGAAAAAGGAACTAGTGTTAAGAATAAAAGGAGAAAGCCCTGCTAGTGAGGTAGATTGAATAAAATGTCTTCGTGTTTGCATAAGAGGAATTTAGAATTGATATAAATATAATTTCATAACCTATTTTAATAGGGTTAGTAAAAGAATTATTGTAAACCCACACAAAATAAATTGAAATAAAAAATAAGTAAAATCATCAAAAAAGGATAAATATTGCTCAAAAATGAGTGAAAATGATCAAAAATTGAGTTTTTATGAAAACTGTTTTTTTTAGTAATACTAATTGATTTTTATAAATTCTTTCTATCTTAAAAATAGGAATATGAGAAATTTTATTTTTAGTATCATCCCAATAGTTTTATTCTTAGGTGTTGCAAGTGCTCAAGAAGCACCAATTTCAGCATCAAAGAAAGAGCGCGTCCATAAAGTGATAATTGATTCTATTGAACGTAACTATTATCTTCACATTCCAAAAAACAGAAAAGCAAATGCACCATTGGTTTTTGTTTTTCATGGCTATTCTGGCAGTGCGCTTGACATTAATTGTGACAATAAGTTCAATCAAATAGCCAATCAAAACGGGTTTGTTGTTTGCTATCCTCAGGGCCTCAAGGATGAAAAGGGCAAGGCTTTTTGGCAAGTGGGCTACAATTTTCACAAAAACCTTAAAGTGAATGATGTAAAGTTTGTGAAGATACTGACCCATTCTCTTCAAAATAAATACAACCTCAGTAAAAACAATGTGTTTATAACTGGATTCTCAAATGGTGGCGATTTTTGCAATTTATTAAGTTGTCAAACAGAAGGAGTTTTTAAAGCTGCAGCTCCTATCATAAGTTGTTTTATGAAGGAATTTTATGATCAGTGTGACCAAGCAAAAGCTATCCCAACATTTATGCTCAATGGCACTCATGACCAAATTACGAATTGGGATGGCGATATGACAAATCAACAAGGTTATGGACCTTACATACCCACAGTTGATATGATTGATTTCAGAACTCGACAGATAAATTATGATACGAGGCAACAAGATACGCTATTCAGCAACTCAGCTATAGATAAGACCTTAATTGCCATTGATCGATACAAGAATTCTAAAACAAATAATCAAGTGTGGATGTATAAGATAATAAATGGTGGACATGGTCACCCAACTTATCTAGATTTAGAGAAAGAAATTTGGACATTTTTCAGTTTGTATTTGGATGATTAAAAAATGACTGGCTTGGTATTTGAACCAAATAAGTGCTAGAAGCAATTTTGCATACCACCCATTAGTCATGTTATTTTTGAAAGGCTTAACCAAAACCTACCTTTATGGATCAAATGACGTCTATGCATGAAAGTACTTCCAAAAAAAATCAAGATGAATTATATTTAGAATTAGTTGATTTTAAATAATAGTCATTTTTTGTAAAATTTAAACCTCTATTTGGAGGGTTTTTTAATCTAATCTATATGATTGATCATTTACAATTAATTCAAAACTTCTAATTCTAATTTTTTGATCGTTAATGTCAAGTAATATTCATTTTCTAGAAGAGTTTTTGGCACAATAGAATTTTGATTATTAAAAACCTTAAAAGAGGAAGGAATACCGTCTAAAAGACTAAAAACAACTTTATTTTGTCCTGAGGAAATCGTTATTGGATCTCCGTCTAAAAGTAGACTAGGGCTGTTTCCTAATCCAAAATTGAATTCGTTGCCATTCTGTTCAAAATTAAGGTATACTGTGGTTGAGCTTGACACATCAACATAGCCAACCAATTCGTCCTCGGTTGCAACTTGATAGACGTCAAAAGAAGTTGTATCTGAAGCACTTGCCGTAGCAATTTTCCAATTTGTTGTTGACAAGGCTGGGTATCTTTTTATTTTAAGGTCAAATTCATTTTTCCCTTCGAATGTGAAATTACGAGTAAAACATTCCTCATTTTGAAAACCAGGCCCTTTTAGAAGAAGGTCATCATCAGACCATAGCTCGAAGTAATTGTCTCGGGTAACCTTCACATTTATTGGATTTTTCAATGCTACACAATATTCAATTGAACCTTGAATCATTTTATCCTCAAATCCACTAAATTTAGCCGAAGCAACTTTGGCATTCATGTTTTCTTCAACTTCTTCTTCTTTCAGAATGACAGAAGTCTGATTTGGTAGCACCAGCCATTCAGAATCGTTTGTTTTAGTATAGCTCCCCCAGTTTGATTCTCTGTAAACGATATTCAAATAATCATCATTATCTATGGTATTTTTATAAGAAATGACTTCATTATAATAAGTTGTATCTATTTGAGATAAAACTAGATTTACTGATTTTGGTCCATAAGAATCATAGGAAATTGAAGGTTTTAGGTCTTGCTCTACTTTTTCAGGGCTACCCCCTGGAAAATGAAGTTGGATAGAGTCTATGTTGTCGTCTAACAAGAAGACACTAAATTTAACCTCTAAATTAAGCTGGCCGTTGTCTCTATTGTCTCTTACAAAAAAAATAGAATCTGAAACCACTCTACCTTTTAAATCTCTAAACTTTTCAATTGAAATGTATTCGCCTGATAAACCACTGTCGCACGAATGGATGTGGAAAAAAGAAATGATAAGAAAGAAAAAATATAGTCTATTCACATTTCAAAAGTATAATAATTCGAAGATACACGATCAAATTATGTCTTTTTTAAACGTGCATTCTAAATAACTCTGGTTTTATTAAAACAATATTTTTATATTTAACAAATCATAAATTAATTCATACATGAAAAAACTATTATTTATTACATTTTTAACGTTTTCCTTTTTTTCTTATTCACAGATAACTGCTTATCATTTAGTTTATGTAAAAGTTGAAGATCAAGCAAAATTTGAAGCTGTAGAAAAAAACTATATGTCTCAGATGGCCAAGACAGCGGTAAAAGAAGGAAAGTTTAACTATTGGGCCTTAGAAAAATTCATTCACCCAACTGTTCCTATTGGAGGAAAATTGAACTCTCTACTGGAAGGAAATTGGTATCAATTTGTGATTGTATATAGTGATCTAAAATCTTATATTAATTCAGGTGCGTGGTGGGCAAATGCTGGTAAAAAACTTGGTGTACCTCAAGAGTTGCTCTCTTATGAAGTAGAGCAAGGTGGAATGTATATTTGGGAAATTCAAGATTCTGCATTTGGACAAAAAACTGCAAAATACAGTTTATATAACTTTGGTTTTGCTGAAGAACCTCAACTTTTTCTAGACAGTCAAAAAGCCTTCAAAAAGAATTTTGAAGCTCAAATGAAACAAAATCAGGCCGGAAGAGCAGGATGGGTTTCTGGGCATCGAATTTCTCCCAAAAATTGGGGAGAGCATAACGTCATGACATGGGATGGATTTCTCACTCTAGAAGACGCAATGAATCACCTCACCTATAAAGAATCTCAAAAAAGCTATGATGAACAAGGAATGTCTGGCGGATTTGATACTAAATTTGTTTGCGAAAAAATAGCCGAATCTATTAACTAAAGATTTTAATTAGATTATTATTTTAAAACCCTCCAATGTGAGGGTTTTTTATCTCTTTACAAAAAGGCATTATTAAATATTTTTTAAATAAACTGATAGTGGATAATTAATAACGTTAGAAGACTATTAAATAATAACCTGTAAAATCAATTCTATATGAAAAAGTGGCTTTTAATTTTTGCTGTTCAATTCTTCTAGCTTAATTGTAGTGGCGAAGACGATGGATATTATAATGATTATGAAGACTCCTACGTTGATTCTGGCAACACTCAAACTGACTCAGACACGACTGTAGAAACGGAAGATTCTTCTGAAAC
>NTKF01000004.1 GCA_002457295.1 Flavobacteriales bacterium MED-G22 | reverse complement strand
CACACTTATTTCAGGCCACATTCCAAATCGCCCAGGATAGGCAAGGAATCCAAAACCGCGATTAACATTAATTTTTTGTTGTCCTTGTTCATAAACACCAGCCCACTGTTTGTAGCGCCATTTTACTGGACTCCATTTGATCCAGCCCGGAATCTCAATCCCAAATTGCATGCCATGTGTATGCCCACTTAGGGTTAAATGAATAGGAAAAGCATGAGGTAATATTTGAGCTTCCCAATGAGAAGGATCATGAGACATTAAAATTTTAAAATCTTTTTCTTCTACGTTTTCTAGGGTCTTTTCTAAATCGCCTGCACGCTTAAAACCTGTACCCCAATTTTCTACACCAAGCAAAGCCAATCGTTCTTTGCCGCGCTGAATAAAATGATGTTCATTGCGCAAAAGTGTCCATCCCATTTCTTTTTGGAGTGTCGAGAGCTGATTCATATTGTCAACTTTATCTTGCTCTGAAGGCCATTGATAATAATCACCATAATCATGGTTCCCCAAAACAGAAAAAACACCATGGCGAGCGCTGAGAGTTGAAAATTGATTTTGCCAAGGGCGCATTTCTTTAGCTATGTTGTTTACCAAATCGCCAGTGAAAAGAATAATATCTGATTCTTGTTGATTGATCAAATCTATACCGTATTGTACTTTTTCAGCATTGTCAAAACTGCCACTATGAATGTCAGAAATTTGAGTGATTTGGTATCCATCAAATGATTGAGGAAGATCGTCATAGGTGAGGGTATAACGCAACACTTGATAATTGTATTTACCTTTTAACATGCCATAAATGAGCGCCCCTGAAGGGATCATCCCTAGCGCAATAGCTAACTGAGAAATAAAGGCTCTACGTTTGGGTAAATAAAGATTGTCTGAGGTTGTCGTTTGAGAAACAATGTTGATTAGCCCTTTCATTCCTCTGATAAGATCTTCCAGTAACAGCATGCCTCCCACCATTAATTGAAAAACGGCCATTGCGAAAAATAATCCAAAGCTGTAAGTTTCATAGGTGCTGAACCCTCGACTTCGATCAAACTGCAACAGGCCAATGAATAGGTTAATCAATAAAAAAGTAGCGATGCTTAAATAGAGCCACCACCATATGCGTTGGTTTGTAGATGCCTTTATGGCCTGAAACGCATACCATTCAAGGACACCAAAAAATAAAATAAAAAAGATCCAACGCATTGCTAATTTTTCACAAATCTAATAAAAGAATAACACTCAATGGAACAGCTACTAAAATCCTATATCTTTTGCTAATTCTAATGCTTTACCATCAGACAAACTGGCTACAAAGGTGCTGGCACTTAGTAAAGTATCATACACTGAAATATCTGAACTTATTGCTCCATTTGGTACTGCTTTTAGCAACAATTTGTCATAACTATTGGCATTGCCCAAATATGAACGGTGAGCTGTCATAACAAAAGCTTCAAGAAGGGTACTTATCACTTTGTAGCCTACAATTTCTTTTTGGATGACCTCTTGAGATTCATATATTTTTTGAATACTAATCGTAATAATATCTTCAATTTGAGCTTTATATTGGCTTTTTTCCATCAAGGCCTTAGAGAAGTTGCCCTTAAGTATATCCTCCTCATGGGTCATAAAAAGCGAGACGGCATCTCCTATTAATTTATTGATAGCGAGGGCTCTCAAATAACTTAATCGTTGATTTTTATATTTCAAAGAGGTGTATTTTTTTGTGTCTAGATTGTCTCTAACCAAATTGATCAAATATTCTAGGGCATATTCCTCTTCAATCCAGCCTAAATTTATGCCGTCTTCAAAATCAATTATGGTATAGCAAATGTCATCTGCAGCTTCAACTAGATAAGCTAAAGGATGTCTAAAAAAGTGAGTCCCATTGTCTAGAGAGAGTTCCAGCATGAGATCTTGAAAAAAAAGCTGCTCAGATTGAAAAAATCCATATTTTTTGTCAGCTACGTGAGGGGTGGGCTGATGCGGTAAACTGGCTTTTGGATATTTGATAAAAGCACCCAACGTGGCATAACTCAAGCGGAGGCCACCAGGGGTACCCGGACCAGAGGCTGTTAGAATTTTAAACCCATTGGCATTCCCTTCAAAGCGGCATAGGTCTTCGTATTGCACTTCTGTTAATTCACTCTTAAAAAGTTGTCCTGCCCCTTTTCTAAAAAAATGACCAATTGCTTTTTCACCGCTGTGTCCGAAGGGTGGGTTTCCAATATCGTGGGCCAATGCTGCAGCAGCGGTTATGGCTCCTATATCTTGGGCTTGATAGCCTAAGGAAGCTTCTAGATGAGGGTGTTTTTCTAAAAGAGCTTTGCCAGCTAATCTTCCTAAACTGCGTGCTACCACAGAAACTTCTAAACTATGTGTGAGACGGGTATGTACAAAATCAGTTTTGGAAAAAGGAATGACTTGAGTTTTGTCTTGCAAACTTCTAAAAGCATTTGAAAAAATGATACGGTCGTAATCCACTTCAAAACCCAAACGCAAATTATCCTGTTCTGTTCTTAGTCGTTTACTGGTATCACCAAATCGTTTTAAAGACAGTAAAGATTCCCATTTCATATTGCAAAAATAGAATAGTAGTCTTAATGTTACTTGATTATTAAGCGGAAATTCTATTGCTAACGATTTGATAACATGTCTGAGACAATCGTTAACTTTTAACTAAATCTAAAAAATGTTTATCCCATTACATTTGACTTGAATTCTAATTAAAAGAAAATGAAAATTAAAAACTTTAAATTTATCGCTGGTAGTCTATCAGCATTAGCTTTTATAGCTTGCTCAGAAGATGAGCCAACTGTTGAATATGTCACTAATACTGTCACAGAGACCGTTGTCGAAACGGTTGAGGTTGAAGTTGAGGCTCCAACGTATGTGATCGATAGTGATATTACTGAAGACACCACATTAGATGCCTCAGTTGTATGGACATTAGATGGTCGTGTTTTTGTTAAAGACGGAGTTACACTAACTATCCCTGCTGGTACTATCATTAAAGCTACTGGCGGAACTGGAACAAACGCATCTGTTTTAGTAGTTGCCCAGGGTGGTAAAATTGAAGCTGCAGGAACTGCTGATAAACCTATTATTATGACTTCAGTTGCTGATGATATAGAAGTTGGACAACTCGCTGGTTCAAATCTCGATCAAAATGTAAGAGGTTTGTGGGGCGGACTGATTGTGTTAGGTAAAGCACATGTTCATGGAGATGATCCTGCTGGAGCAGTTACTCAACAAATAGAAGGTATTCCTGCTGATGTAGCCGAAGGTCTCTATGGTGGATCTGACGATAGTGACAGTTCTGGTACACTTACCTATGTGAGTGTACGCCACGGTGGAGCAGAAATAGGCGCTGATAATGAAATTAATGGAATTACTTTCGGAGGAGTAGGCAATGGAACTACTCTTGATAACCTAGAAGTTGTTGGAAACGTTGACGATGGTGTTGAATTCTTTGGAGGTTCTGTAAATGCTACTAATATTATTGTTTGGGGACAAGGTGATGATGCTGTAGATATCGATCAAGCTTACGACGGTACAATTGATAACGTTATGATTATTCAAGAAGCTGCAGGAGATCATGGTTTAGAGATTGATGGCCCTAAAGCTGGTGCTGATGTAAATAAACCATTTACATTGCAAAACGTGACCATAATTGGTAATGCAGATAATGCAAAAAATGCTATCGCTGACTTTAGAGATGGAGCCAACGGTACAGTAAAAAACGTTCTTGTTTATGGATTGACTTCTTCTTCAAATGTAGAGTTAGATAAAGCACCAGACGTCACTAGATTTACTGACGGAGAACTTACTTTTACTGCATGGGAAGTTGTAGTTCCAGAGGGTGCTACATTAGATGGTATTTTTGATAATAAAGTTGATGACACCACATTCCAAAACGGTTTTGCTACTTCTATCAGTTCAGCAGACGCTGCAACTGTGGGAGCTACAAATGTATTCTCTTGGTCTTACTACGGTCAGAAAAATTAATTGAAAAAAAATATTAAATTTGCCGAACCCACGCATTTTTGCGTGGGTTTTTTACGCATGAAAAACAAATCTCTTTTTCTATTTGCATTTCTCCTATCACTTATCGGATATACTCAAACTGGAAAAATTTCAGGTAAACTTACTGATGGTACTTTTCTGGATCCGGTTCCGTTTGCAAATATTCAACTAAAAGGAACCTCTGAAGGAACTTCAACTGATTTTGATGGGATATATTCTTTTGAACTGGCCCCAGGAACTTACTCGTTAATCTTTTCTTATGTGGGGTATGATACCGTTGAAATTTCTGAAGTTGAAGTATTGGCTGGCAAAACCACGCAAATAGATGTGGTCTTAAACGAAGTTGCTCAAGGTCTTGAAGAAGTTGTTATAACTTCTACTGCCAAAAAAAATACAGAAGTTGCTGTCCTAGCCCTTCAAAGGCGATCTGCCAATCTATTAGACGGACTTTCATCTCAGACCATTAGAAGCGCTGGATCGAGCGACATTGCTTCGGCCATAAAAATTGTGCCTGGAGTTTCTGTGCAGGGCGGTAAATTTGTTTATATCAGAGGCCTAGGTGACAGATACACAAAATCTATTCTTAATGGCATAGACATTCCTGGTTTAGACCCTGATCGAAATACATTACAGATGGATATTTTTCCAACCTCAATTTTAGAGAACTTAATTGTGGTTAAATCGTCTGCGGCAGAATATTCTGCAGATTTTACAGGAGGGATAGTGAATATCGTAACAAAAGAATTTCCAAATGATAAAATTTTTAATATTTCTGTCAGTACTTCTATAAATCCCGAAATGCATCACAGAAATGATTTCCTTGGCTATGAAAAGGAATATTCTGATATACTCGGTTTTGATTTTGGTGAGAGGAATATACCCCTAGAAGACACCTATAAAACATATCAACCTATAGAACTTATTAGAACTCCAATTCTAACTGAGAACACTAGAAAATTTAACCCTAACATGGGACCTATTCCATCCCAAAATTTTCAAGATTTCTCGTTTGACCTAAATTTAGGAAACCAGCTAGCTGTTGGTGAAAACACCTTGGGCTATTATTTTTCTACTACTTATAAAAATGAAACTTCATTTTATGAGAACGCAGAGGATAACCTCTTTTTTAAGAATACTGACCCAACAATATTTGAACTTTACAATGGAAGGTCTCAAAATGGTTTGGAAGCTGTTTCAAACATCATCTTCAGTCAATTGGCAGGGGTTTCTTTAAAAACAACGAACTCTAAGTATAAAATAAATGCATTAAATATTTTTAATGGTCAAAATACGGGTACTGATTTAATCCAAGAAGACAATTCCTCTAATTTTGAAACATTTAAAAAATTCAATTTAGAATATAATCAAAAGCGCATCACTAACCTACAGCTAACTGGTTTTCATGCTTTTGCTGATTCTAATTCTAAGTTGGAATGGGCTCTTTCACCAAGTTTTTCAAGAGTTTTTGATAAAGATGTTAGGAATACTCAATTTGTTGTTCGCGATAATGAATATGCCGTATTTGTGAATTTACTCCCAACAAGGATTTGGAGGAATCTTGAAGAGGAAAATTATGTAGCTAAAATAGATTTTACAAAAACATTTAAGCTGAATGATAATGATTCTAAATTTAAAGCTGGACTCTATGGTTTAACAAAAAATAGAGATTTTTCCATCTTTAAATACAATATTCAAGTTGGAGCTAATCAAGGTGGAGATGGAAACCCGAATTCATTGCTTAATGATGACAATATTTTTACTCAAGAAAATTTAAATGGAAACTATATCCGATTTAATAGCAATGAAGCTATTGAAAAAGGAACTGCATACCGTTCAGAAATTCAGAATTTCGCTGGCTATGCTTCTACTGAATTAAATTTTTCAGAAAAATTTGTTGCTACCTTGGGCATCAGACTCGAACAATATGCACTCTTCTATACTGGAGAAAACAGCGGTGGGACAATAAATTTAGAGAATGAAAAAGTCTTAGATAAATTTGATTATTTTCCTTCAGTCAATTTAGTATATAATTTGAGAGAAAATCAAAAGCTGAGAACTTCTTATTCTAAAACTACTGCAAGACCCTCCTTCAAAGAAGCTTCTGTTGCTCAAATTTACGACCCTCTTTCTGCATTTACTTTTATTGGGAATATTAATATACAACCTTCCTACATAGATAATTTCGATATTCGATTTGAAAAGTATGGTCAAAATTCAGATTTTTTCGCTCTTAGTGGGTTTTACAAATTTTTTAAAGATCCCATCGAATTAGCCACTTTTGAGGGCTCAAGAAATAATTTTCAACCCAGAAATTTAGGAAATGGAAATGTCTATGGCGTTGAACTTGAATTTAGAAAGTCTCTTGATTTTATTAATCCAAATTTCAAGTTTCGTTTAAATACCTCACTTATTGAATCTCGCCAAGAAATTGGTCAAGTAGAACTCAATTTGAGAGAATTTTATAAAAGAACTGGGGAAACAATTTCGAAAACTAGAACCCTTCAAGGCCAATCTCCGTATTTGATCAATTCTGGTTTAGAATATAACAATGAAGAGGCCGGGATTCAAATTGGTTTGTTTTATAACGTTCAAGGAAAAACACTTCAAGTTGTTGGTTTAGGTGACACTTCAGATATTTATACTGACCCCTTCAATGATTTAAATTTTAATTTTAGAAAAGTAGTAGGCAAAGGAAAAAATAAAACAATAAACTTTAAAATTTCAAATATCCTTGGTGATACAAACGAAAGCTATTTTGAAACTTTTAATGCCACTAATCAAATTTTTTCCTTGCGTGACCCCGGCACATCCTTTTCACTTGGATATAGTATCAAATTGTGATACATTTTGTAACTTTTATGTGATCATTTGATGGATAGCATATATTTAATTCTAATCGTAATTTTGTTTCTTCTAGCTATAGGAGACTTAATTGTTGGAGTGAGCAATGATGCTGTTAATTTTTTAAATTCCGCAATAGGCTCACGGGTCTTTTCATTTCGTAACATAATGCTCTTTGCTAGTCTAGGCATTGCCTGTGGCTCCATTTTTTCTAGTGGTATGATGGAAGTGGCTAGAAAAGGAATCTTTAATCCAGGAGCCTTTTATTTTGACGAAATCATCTTTATTTTCACTGCAGTGATGCTCACCGACATCCTTCTACTTGACTTTTTCAATACGTTAGGGATGCCCACTTCTACAACAGTTTCTATAGTATTTGAGCTATTGGGAGCTGCTGTAGTTACTGCCCTAATTAAAATAATTTCAAATGGAGATGCATTAGGAACAATCTCTTATTATATTAATACGGATAAAGCTTCTCAGATCATTTTGGGTATTCTACTCTCTATTTTGATTGCCTTTTCAATAGGAGCTTTTGTGCAATGGATTAGCCGTTTGTTGATTGGTCATGAATTTGGATCAAGAACCATCTCTAACACCATTTTTGGTGGACTTGCTTTATCTTCAATCACAAATTTTATCCTTATCAAAGGGATCAAAGGCACTCCTTTTGCCGATACAAATTTTACGTTATTAGAAGGGCAAACTATAACCGCTTTTATAGAAAATTATAGCCTGTTAGTCTATCTATTTGGTTTTGTTTTTTGGTTGTTTCTCTCTTTTCTTTTAATTCGTTTTTTAAAGGTTGATATTTATAAAGTCATCATTGCTATGGGAACCTTCTCCCTTGCGCTAGCCTTTGCTGGTAACGATTTAGTAAACTTTATTGGTGTGCCAATTGCAGCCTATCAATCCTATGAAGCATGGGTAAGTAGCAATCTCAATGCTTCTGAATTTACGATGGATGTTTTAGCTCAAAAAGTGCCAACTCCCACTCTTTTTCTTTTTGGCTCTGGACTGGTGATGATTCTTACGCTTTGGTTTTCATCAAAGGCCAAAAGAGTAGTTAAAACTTCTATTGATCTTTCTAACCAATTTGATACAAAAGAACGATTTAATCCCAATTGGCTGTCTCGAAGTTTAGTTCGCGGTTTTATTTCCCTAAGCCTGTGGTCTTCCCAGTGGCTTTCTCAAAGCCAAAAGAAAAAGATAGCTGAACGTTTCACGGCTTCAGAAATACCCAAAAATTCAAAAGGTATTGCCCCTGCTTTTGACACACTAAGAGCCAGTATCAACCTTGTCGTTGCTGCCCTGCTTATAGCATGGGCCACCTCCTTAAAATTACCCCTTTCTACAACGTATGTAACGTTTATGGTCACAATGGGAAGCTCCCTTGCTGACCGCGCTTGGGGATCTGATAGTGCTGTCTACAGAGTGGCGGGAGTGCTCAGGGTGATTAGCGGTTGGTTCTTTACAGCCTTTATGGCTTTTATTGTTAGTGGAATCATCATTTATCTTATTCATTTAGGAGGGCCTGTTGCAATTGCTATTATCCTGTTTTTAATAGTCTTAATTATTGGCCGAAATTTCATAAGCCAACGGAAACAGTCACAAAATGAAAAAGCTGTTCAAAGGGCTTTTAGAATGGAAAGCAATTCTTTTTTAGGTGTAATAGAAGAAAGCGCCCAGTCTATTTCAACAATATTTGAAGATTCTTACAAAATCTATTCAAACATGGTAGAAAACCTCTCCAAAAACAAACTTAAAGGACTCCAAACGTCAAAAAAAGAATCTAAAAAGTTAAGTGGTGAAATTGAAGAGCTAAGAAATCAAGTCTTCTTTTTCATCCGAAATCTAGAGGAAAAAAGTATATCAGCCAGTGCTTTTTACATTGAATTATTGGGAATTTTACACGATGTCTCAGAGGATTTGAATTATCTGACTAAAATTGCAGAAGCCCATGTAGACAATAATCATCGTAAACTTAAACTTTCCCAAATCAGAGATTTGGATGAAATTCGTTTGGCCTTTAAAAAATTAAGAAAAGAAACCCTTGAAGCCTTCACAGAAAAAAATAACATCAATGAGTTTGAAGATGTGCTTCTAGAGAAAGGAGCTGTTATGTCACTTATTGAGAATAAAATTAGAGATCAAATAGAACGAACTCGTCTGGAGGAAACCAGTCCTAAAAACACCACCCTCTATTTCAATATTTTATTGCGTTCTAGAGATTTAATGAATCACAAGTTTGCCCTTATAGAAAGTTTTTATCAAGTAGTAAAAAATATTTGAACTAGGTAGGCTGAAGATTAGTTATCGGCCAAGATTTTCCCTTTGTCCCATGACACGGCAGAAACTAGCTTATTCTCATTAAAGTCAGCTTCAATTAAACCTTCTTCATTCCAAAAAAACCATTTCCCCGTCTTTTTTCCTTTTTTAAAAGTGCCTTGAGAAACTTTTTTACCCTCTGGAGAATAACTCACCCAAACACCATGCAATTTTTTATTTTTTATAGGGCCTCGTTGAGCAATTTGACCATTAGCGTAATAGCGCGTAAACTCATAAGATTTTTCAGTTTTTACTAATTGATTTTCAATCACTTCATTTTGAGCGATAAGCGAGTGACTTAAAAAGAAAAAAAATAGAACGGCAAATCTCACAACTTGTAGGTAGTTTAATGTTTATTTAACAAATATAACAAATATTTTATTTTAAAGATACATTTGAGTAACATTAATTTAACATACGTGGGTGATGAATTGATTTTTAGATAAATAAAAAAACCCTCTTACGAAGGGTTTTTTAGATAGAATGAGTTTGCTTATTAGGATCCGCACATCAAACAATCATCGTCTTCACTTTCTTTGGATTGTGATAACATTTGCTTAAGCTCTTCTGGAGAAAGTGGCTCTACAACTGGGGTAGTTGTTGCCATTGCTGTTTGAGTTGCTGCAGGGGCAGGGGCCACAACACTGGCTTGCTTTTCTTTCGCCTTATTGTCTATAGTAAATTTGATAGCATCAACTGCAGACTTAGTTCTTAGATAATACATTCCTGTTTTAAGACCAGATTTCCAAGCATAAAAATGCATGGAGGTTAGTTTCGCCATTGTTGCTCCTTCCATAAAGAGATTTAGTGATTGAGATTGATCAATAAAATACCCTCTTTGACGGGACATATCAATAATATCTTTCATGCTCATTTCCCATACTGTTCGATATAATTCTTTAATATCATCTGGGATGCCTTCAATGTTCTGGATAGAACCGTTTGCTCTCATGAGTTCTTGCTTTAAATCTTCATTCCAGAGGCCTAGCTTGACTAAGTCCTCCAAGAGGTGCTTATTCACCACAATAAATTCTCCAGAGAGCACTCTTCTAGTATAAATATTTGAGGTGTAGGGCTCAAAACACTCATTGTTTCCCAAAATTTGAGAGGTCGATGCTGTAGGCATTGGCGCAACGAGCAATGAATTGCGCACTCCATATTTTTTTACTTTTTTGCGTAGGGCATCCCAATCCCAACGGCCACTAAGCTCTTTGTCTTTGATACCCCACATATTGTGTTGAAATTCACCTTTTGATATGGGTGAACCCTTATAGGTTTTGTAGGGGCCTTCTTTTTCTGCTTCTTCTACAGAAGCTGTTACAGCCGCGAAATAAAGTGTTTCAAAAATTTCCTGATTGAGTTCTTTCGCTTTTTCTGAAGTAAAAGGAAGCCGCAATAAAATAAAGGCATCTGCTAGGCCCTGAACACCAAGGCCAATAGGTCGGTGTCGCATATTAGAGTTTTCTGCTTCAGGAATAGGATAATAGTTACGGTCAATAACTCGGTTGAGATTTTTTGTTACTTGTTTGGTCACATCAAAAAGCGATTGATGGTCAAAAGAACCGTCTTTAACATACATAGGCAGCGCAATAGAGGCCAAATTACAAACAGCAACCTCATCTTCAGATGTATACTCTAATATTTCAGTACAAAGATTAGATGACCGTATGGTCCCTAAGTTCTTTTGGTTTGATTTTCTATTAGCTGAGTCCTTATATAGCATATAAGGGGTACCTGTTTCTATTTGAGACTCTAAAATCTTTTCCCAAAGCTCACGGGCTTTAATTTTTTTTCGTCCCTTGCCCTCTGTTTCGTATTGAAGATAAAGTGCGTCAAAGTCTTCACCATAGCAATCATAAAGCCCTGGGCACTCATTGGGACACATCAGAGTCCAATGGGAATCTTCTTCAACCCGCTTCATAAATAGATCGGGGGCCCACATGGCATAAAAAAGATCGCGAGCACGCATTTCTTCTTTTCCATGGTTCTTCTTGAGTTCTAAAAAATCAAAAATATCTGCGTGCCATGGCTCAACATAAATGGCAAAAGAACCCTTTCGTTTTCCTCCTCCTTGATCTACATATCGAGCTGTATCGTTAAAAACACGCAACATTGGCACAATGCCATTTGAAGTGCCATTTGTTCCTGCAATATAAGACCCAGTAGCGCGTACATTGTGTATAGACAAACCAATACCTCCTGCAGATTGTGAAATTTTTGCAGTTTGTTTTAATGTGTCATAGATCCCGTCAATACTATCTTCTTTCATGGTGAGTAAAAAACAAGAAGACATTTGGGGCTTAGGTGTTCCTGAGTTAAACAGGGTGGGAGTGGCATGTGTAAAGTAACGCTTAGACATCAATTCATAGGTCTCCAAAACAGAGTCCATGTCGTCCAAATGTATTCCCACAGCTACACGCATCAACATATGTTGTGGACGCTCAGCAATCTTTCCATTTATTTTTAAAAGATAAGAGCGCTCTAAGGTTTTAAAACCGAAAAAGTCATAGCCAAAATCGCGATTGTAAATAATGTTTGAATCTAATACATCGGCATTTTTTTCAATAATTTCATGAACCTCATCGGAAAGAAGTGGCGCTTTTTTTCCTGTTCGTGGATTGACATACTCGTAGAGGTCTTTCATCGTTTCTGAGAAGGATTTCTTCGTGTTTTTATGTAAGTTAGAAACAGAAATTCTTGCAGCCAATTGTGCATAATCTGGGTGTGTAGTTGTCATCGTAGCCGCAATTTCGGCGGCTAGATTATCTAATTCAGAGGTGGTCACGCCATCATATAGGCCTTCAATCACTCGCATTGCCACTCGAACGGGATCTACAAGTGCATTCAGACCATAGTTGAGTTTTCTAATTCTCGCGGTAATTTTGTCGAACATGATAGGCTCTTTTCGACCATCTCTTTTAACTACATACATGTTTTATCTTTTATTTAGTTATACAATTGTTCCAAAACAAAAAGGAGGGGGGGGTTGGTAGGCTCAGAATAAATTTTGGTAGCGAATGACTAAAAATCTTCGTCGAAACTAATTTTGGCGTTCTCTTTTTCGTTGTTACTGTTGAGTACACCTGCTTTTTGATATTCTCCAACTCGCTTCTCAAAGAAATTGGTTTTCCCTTGTAGTGAAATCATGTCCATGAAATCGAAAGGATTTGTCACATTATACTCTTTCCCAACACCTAATTCAACCAACAGGCGATCGGTGACAAATTCTAAATATTGTGTCATCAATTTTGCATTCATTCCTATCAAACTGACAGGAAGCGATTCTGTAACGAATTCACGCTCAATATTGAGAGCGTCATTAATGATTTCTCGAATACGTTCTTTGGGTACTTTGTTGACTAGGTGAGTGTTATGCAAATGGACAGCAAAATCACAGTGAACTCCTTCGTCACGAGATATTAATTCATTGGAAAAGGTAAGGCCAGGCATGAGTCCTCTTTTTTTCAGCCAAAAAATAGAACAGAAGGCCCCTGAGAAGAAAATACCTTCCACAGCAGCAAATGCAATTAATCTTTCAGCAAAAGAATCTGAATCAATCCATCGAAGAGCCCAGTCAGCCTTTTTCTTGATGGCAGGAAAAACTTCAATGGCTTTGAACAACCTGTTTTTTTCTTCTTCATCTTTGACATAGGTATCAATCAATAATGAATAGGTTTCTGAATGTATGTTTTCCATCATAATTTGAAAACCATAGAAGAATTTTGCTTCAGAATATTGTACTTCATTGACAAAGTTTTCGGCAAGGTTTTCATTAACGATACCGTCTGATGCAGCAAAAAAAGCTAGAATATGTTTGATGAAATATTGTTCGTCGTTACTTAGTTTATTATTCCAGTCGTCAAGGTCTTGGTGCAAGTCGATTTCCTCAGCAGTCCAAAAACTAGCCTCCATTTTTTTATACCATTCCCATATGTCATGATGTTGGATAGGGAATATTACAAATCGATTTTCATTTTCTTGGAGAATAGGTTCTACTGCTGCCATATTGTTGTTGCTTTTTTATTTTAAAAAATTATTGGTTTTTGTGTCCTACAAAGATTCTAAAATGATTGCAGATTTGAAAGAGCAACTTTTCCACAAACCCATCGAGTTTTTAACAAAAAATGATTTTTTGGATCAAAAAAGAGAAAAAACAGAAATAGTATTAGACTGTTTATCAATAGTTTACAAATGTTAAAAAGGCGGAGGCCCTATAAACATTGCTTCTTAGAGCGAATGCAATTTGTCTGCTTCTTTTTCTAAAAGTGAATACCATTCTTCACCAAATTTTCTAATCAATGCAGATTTTACAAATTGATAGATCGGAATTTTTAATGCCTTTCCAAAATTACAGGCAGAATCACAAATTGACCATTCATGATAATTGACCGCTTCAAATTCTGAATAAGAAGTAACTCTCACCGGGTATAGATGACAAGAAATTGGTTTTTGAAAAGTGATGACTCCCTCTTGATGCGCTTTTTCAATACCGCATTGTGCTATTCCCGTTTCTGTGAAGGTGGCATAAGCACATTCCTTTCCTTCCACTAATGGTGTTTCTATGGAACCGTCTTTACCTTTTATATTGGTGCCTTGCGATTCAATTGCATCTGCACCACTAGGAGTAAGGAAGGGTTTAATTTTACTGTAGTTTTTTTCTAAATAGACCGCTTCATTTGATTCTAAAGGAGCGCCTGCCTCTCCTGAGACACAGCACTCTCCCTTGCACTGGGAAACGTTGCATACAAAGTGTTTTTGGATCAACTCTTCAGAAACAAGCGTGTTCTGAATTGATAACATAGCTTTTTTCTCAAATTTAAACATAATTCTTCTTTTGTTTACCCAAAGCCATTTACTTTTATCGAAATTTTTGGCATGTTCAATTTTAAAGAAATTCTTTCTGCTAGTTTGGTTCTCTTTGCAGTAATTGATATTGTGGGTAGTCTGCCTGTCGTTATTTCTTTGCGCAAAAAAGTGGGACACATTCAATCCGAAAAGGCAACCTTAGTAGCAGCTTTGATAATGATAAGCTTTTTATTTCTAGGAGAAGAAATCCTCAAACTCATAGGCATTGATGTCAACTCTTTTGCTGTTGCGGGTTCTTTTGTCATTTTTTTTCTTGCCCTGGAGATGATCTTAGGCATCACTCTTTTTAGGGATGATGCACCAGCCACAGCCTCAATTGTACCATTAGCTTTTCCTGTTATTGCTGGCGCAGGAACAATGACTTCAATTCTCTCATTGCGAGCAGAATATCACATTACCAATATTATTATTGCTATTATAATTAATGCAATTATTGTTTATGTCATATTAAAATCATCTCGCTTTATTGAACGACTACTGGGCACTTCTGGAATTAATATAATTAGAAAAATTTTCGGTGTTGTATTGTTGGCTATTGCCGTCAAGCTTTTCACTAATAATATTGGAGCATTAGTATAGCATTTTAAAAAAATCTTATGAAAAAAACCATTCAAATATTCATGATCCTCTCCATTTGCATGATGGCATTTAATATCTATCAAATAGATTGGCAAACTCCCCTAGAAGGAAAAAGCACTGTAGCTGTAATTGGTGCGCTAGCCTCAGGGAGTGCGTTTTTATTGTTATTGATTTTACAATTAGCAAGGAAAATTAATCAAAAAAGTCAAGGCTAAAAGTCCTCTTGATTCATTTGCTTGAGGGCTTTAAGCATAAATGGATCCTCTTGATTTTTAACGCGATTATATATGTTTTCATCAAAAAGTTGAAGTCCCATATATGATTTTAAGGAATTTATTATCTCTTTTTCCTTTGCGAAATCTATATCCAGGTTTCGTTCTTTACTGTAGGATTTAAAGGCTTTGATAAGTGCTTCTGTGTTGGGAAGTGGCTCGCTAAAAAAATGTGCAGGACCAGAAAACTTGAAGGGTTTACGGTTTTTATCCATTTCTAAAAAGAGAAAATGGTTCACTAAATTAGACTGAATCCAATAATTATTCCACTCTTGTTCTTGTGTATTCGGGTTTGCAACATAATAATCAGGAACTATACCACCACCTCCATAGACGGTTCTTCCTTTTGGAGTTCTAAAAGCTAAGCTATCCTCCACAGGGATGTTTTTTGCATCTTTCATTTCCCCTTTTTTGAAACGATTTTGTAAATCTGCAAAATAGGTCTCTTTATCATTGGTGTTGTAGGGTTTTTGAATGGATCTGCCTGTAGGAGTGTAATAGCGTGCTGTTGTAAGCCGAATTTGATCTCCTTTGCCTAAGGGCAATTGCTGTTGCACTAAGCCCTTACCAAAAGTGCGCCGCCCAACAATCCATCCACGATCATTATCTTGAATGGCTCCAGCAACTATTTCACTGGCTGAAGCAGACTGCTCGTCTACTAAAACATAGAGTGAACCATTCTCAAATTGCCCATCAGCATCTGCAACTGTTCGTTGTCGAACTCCTTTATTCGACTCTACAATAACAATTGGCTTGCCATTGGACAAAAAAGTATTAGCAATTTGTTTTGCAGGCAATAAATAGCCTCCGGGATTGCCTCGCATATCCAAAATTAGAGCCTCCATTCCTTGTTTCTTAAGATCAATCAACCCATTAGTGAACTCGTCGAAAGTGGTTTGAGAAAAACGGGTTATTTTTAAATAGCCAACTCGATCATCAACCATGTAGTAGGAAGGTACACTTGGAAGTGGAACAGCACCTCTAGTAAGCTCAAGTTGAAAAAGTGAATCTGTTTCTTTTCTATAAATCTCGAGATTTACTTTGGAGCCCGTCGGTCCTTTCAAAGTTCCAATCACCTGAACACTTTCGAGTGATTTGTTATAGAGCGTATCTTGATTTGCCATCAAAATTCTGTCCCCTGTCTTTAAACCCATTTTTTCACTTGGCCCTCCTTTTAGCACCCGAACAACAGCAATGGTGTCCTCAACCATAAAAAAACTCACTCCTATGCCTTCAAAATTACCTTGCATATTCTCTGCAATCAATTGTTGTTCCTGAGCAGGAATGTATACAGAATGCGGGTCGAGCTTGTCAACCACATCAGAAATAATGGTTCCTACTAAACTATCAGTATTGATTTGATCAACATAATTATTGGATAAATATTCCATTAACCGGCTTAGCCGATTGACACTTGAAAAAGTAGAGTTTTGAGAGGGAAAAAGCTCTTCTTTTTTCTCCCCAACTAGAAATCCTATCGAAATCGAAAAAAGGACAATCAGCAAAAGATAAATTGAGTTTTTCATCATTGCTTAAGCTTTTTGATTTATAATAACATGTTTTAGGTCCACTCCTGCTTTTTGTAAAAATTTCAATCCGCTGTCATCTTTATAGGGTACTGCATAAACCACTCTAACGATCCCTGCTTGATGGATGAGCTTGCTACATTCTCTGCATGGAGAAAGTGTGATGTAGAGGGTGGCACCTCTACACGATTGAGTTGAGCTTGCCACTTTTAGAATGGCGTTTGCTTCGGCATGCAACACATACCATTTAGTGTAATGAGCTTCATCTTCACAAACATTTTCAAATCCTGAGGGGGTTCCATTATATCCATCAGAAATAATCATTTTATTTTTTACAATTAGTGCTCCCACTTTTTTTCGTTTACAGTACGATAGTTGCCCCCACCGGTGTGCCATTTCTAAGTATGCAATATCATATTTAGATTGCTTATCCATCAAATACGAATATACAAGGTTTTACAAAATCAATCGAGTTGAATTTGTGAATAGTTTTTAAGTCCAAGGATTGTTTTCAATAGCCATCATTAGCGCCTGTGAAAGGACCATGGCAGAAATAATCAATCGCCATTTTTTTGCATTCCAACGAAGTATATCCAAGACCAATAAATTAGCCACAACAACACCTAAAACGATGAGCAGTTGGGCAAACTCAACCCCTAAGGCAAATTGAAACAAAGAGGTATATGCTGCATCTTCAACAACAATTTGTGAAAAATAGCGTCCAAAGCCAAGCCCATGAATCAATCCAAAAACAAGGGTCGTCAATGACACATTCAAATTGAGTTTAGACTTAAAAGTTGATTTGCCCTCGGGCAACAATACTCGAATAGCCATCCAGGCTATCGTAATCGGAATTAGAAACTCTATCCATACACCTGAAATTTTTATCCAACCGGCATAAGCTGCCCATAATGAAAAAGTGTGACCAATGGTAAATAGGGTAACCCATCCCACAAGACTTTTGGAGTTCCGCCAGCCAAAAGGCAAGGCCAATACTATCAAAAAAAAGAAGTGATCTAACCCTCCTAGATCCAAAACATGATCAAATCCAAGGGTAAAATAAAGCCAAAATGAGTTCATGAGTAGTTATTTTAGTTCATTCCACGCGTTTTTCGAATTGTTTCATAGGCTTTTTGGACTTCTTGAAACTTTTCTTGTGCGCCTTTGATAAGAGCTGGGTCTTTACTTTGTAATTTGTCAGGGTGGTACTTTTTAGCCATATCACGATAGGCTTTTTTCACTTCGCCATCACTGGCCTGAGGGGTGATTTCTAATATTTTGTAGGCATGGTCAGCCGATTTGACAAACATTGCTTTGATACTCTCAATATCTGAAAAACGAATGCCTAAAGCTTCTGCTATGGAGTTGATTTTATTTAGCTCTTCAACACTAATACTTCCATCTGCGTTGGCTACCCCAAAAAGAAAATGCAGCACTTGTAAGCGCGTCTCATAGCGGGTTCTTTCTAAAATAACTCGTGTTAGATCTCGAATGTTTTGGGTTTCCTTCTTTATCTGCTCATTAAATATTTTAAAAATGGAGCTCGCTTTCATTTCTCCATAATTAGTTATAAAGAAGTTTCGAACATATTGAAGTTCTTGTGCTTTTACATTCCCATCGGCTTTAATCACTGTGGCCGCTAAGGCTAATAAATTAAGCTCAAAAACTTCAGGCTGCATTCGGTTTCTACCGATAGAATAACTGAATTGGTTTCCCTTGTTCATCTGATCAATAAATGACCCTATAAAAAAACCTAAAATAGCACCAGGAAAGCGCAAAAAATAATAACCCATAAAAGCGGCAAACCATTTTATCATGCTTACAAATTAGAGCCCCAAATTTCGCTATTTAAATTGGGCTTTCAAAACAGAATAAATACATTACTTTTTTATATTTGTAAATAAAAAACTATGTATCCAGCAGAATTAGTTAAACCAATGCGCGAAGAACTGACAGGCGTTGGTTTTAAAGAGCTACAAACACCAGAAGATGTTGATAATGCACTTTCACAATCAGGAACGACCCTAGTAGTAGTCAATTCAGTATGTGGATGCGCTGCGGCAAATGCAAGACCAGCCGTGCGTTATGCTTTGGCTCATGAAAAAAATCCTACCCACCTTTGCACAGTATTTGCAGGAGTAGATTTTGAAGCTACTGAAGCTGCAAGAGCCCAAATGATTCCGTTTCCTCCCTCCTCACCTAGTATTGCCCTTTTCAAAGAGGGTCAGTTGGTTCATATGATCGAACGCCACCACATAGAGGGGCGCCCTGCAGAAATGATTGCTGAAAATTTGAAGGCAGCTTTCGACGAGCACTGCTAGTAGCTTTTTGTCCAAGCCCCTGGTGAAACCATTTTTGATGAAAAATATTGTAGTTTATTTTGTCAATATACTCTACTACCTTTGCTTTGGCTTTTTACTTTGTATTTTTTATTTAGTACAATGGCTAGCCTTACATCTTTTTGGTTTTCAATACCATAAAAAAAGCGTGGATTGGCTAAATTTTTCCCTCTTGGGTTGTTTAAAAGTGTTAGGTACCGATATTCGATTTCAAATTGAAGAGCCTTTACCAAAGCATAAATCACTAATCGTTGTTGCCAACCATCAAAGTACCTATGATATCCCTCCCTTAATATGGTATTTAAGAAAACACCATCTCAAATTTGTAAGTAAAAAAGAATTAGGCAAAGGAATACCAAGCGTATCGTTTAATTTAAGGCACGGAGGCTCCGTTTTGATTGATCGAAAAGACAAAAAAAAAGCACTAACACAAATTAAAGATTTTGCCTGTAGGATAGCCCAGAAAAAATGGGGTGTAATAATTTTTCCCGAAGGAACCCGATCAAAAGACGGTAAACCAAAACCTTTTCAAAGGGGAGGTCTAAGCGTTTTGATATCTAACATGCCAGAGGCCTATATAATTCCTGTGAGTATAAAAAATTCTTGGCAATTGGCACAACACAATTACTTTCCTATGCCCTTAGCCACAAAACTTTTATTTAAAATTCACCAACCAATTGTTATAGGAAAAGAGAATCCTAATGATTTGATTGATCAAGTTGAAAGGATAATTAAAACTGAGTTAGCAACCACTATTTAGTGCCTCAAATACACCTTGAAAGTGGTGCCTCCCATTGAGTTGGTTTCAAAAGATATTTCTCCTTGATGTGAATTGATTATATTTTTTACTATCCCTAAACCTAGCCCCATACCCCCTGTTTTAGTTGTAAATTTAGGTTCAAATATTTTGTCCTTCAAAGCAGGAGGTATACCACTTCCGTTATCTTCAATCAAAACGGTTGTTGCCATTTTTGTGTTTTGAATTTTGATGCTAATTTCAGGTTTCCGTTTTTCAGGAACAGACTGAAAAGCGTTGTGTACTAAATTGGTCATCACTCGAATCCATTGAGATCGATCTAGCTGATGATAAACCTGTTCTTTTTCGGTTGAAAATGAAATCTGATCACGATCAAAAACATTGATTGCTTTTCTGGTAGCTTCAACCAAATCTACTTTTGTTTTTTTTGCTTGGGGTAGGGTTGCAAAATCTGAAAAAGCGTTGGCCACCTCACTCATAGTATCAATTTGTTCTAATAGGGTTTGAGAAAATGCCTCAACTTCAGAAGAAGCCTCTGTCATATTAGGCTTGAATTTTCTTTGAAAACTTTGCACTGTGAGACGCATTGGAGTGAGTGGATTTTTGATTTCGTGTGCCACCTGTCTAGCCATTTGTTCCCAAGCTTGTTTGCGTTCTGATTGTGCTAATTTTTTGGCGCTAGCTTCAAGGTCGTCAATCATTCGATTGTAGGAGTTCACCAGTCCATCAATCTCTTTGGTGGCGTTGTTAATGTGAATTTTTTCATTTCTTGTCAGCAAACCAGTTTGATCAATTTTAATCCTAATGGCCTCTAAAGAACGTGTAATCCATTTTGAAAGGAAATAGGAGAGCAATAACACACCTAAAAAGAGTAAAATATAAATTTGATATAGACTACTTAAAAAAGTGTTGAGTTCATTTTCAGAAAAAGAGATGTCCTCGAAATAGGGGAAAAACAATATAGCATAAGGACGATTGTAGCGATCTCTTAGAAGACTATACGAAGCACTAAATTTATCGAGATCTGCAAAATTATTTTCCAAAAATCGTTCCCCTTCACTGATTTTAATATTTTCAATTAATTGATTTTCTAATTCATAATTATTGGCAATCACTGCTAGTGGGGTGTGATAAATAAACAACGGTTTTCCTTCAATATTGAAAAGAGAATACTGCACATTATGAATAGAATTGATTTTTTCAAAATCTTCTTTAAAAGGGCGCCAGAGACTATCAGGCTTTTGAGACAATTCATATTTATTGACCAAATGACCGATGTGCCGTGCAATTTGGGCTTCTTTTCTGTCTAACCTCCCTTGATGATAGGCATCTCTTTGTGATTCATATTGAAAACTCGTAAAACCTAAAATCAAAACCCCTGCAAGTATGAGAATCCCACCCATAAATAAAAAAATTCGGGTTCTCAATGCCATTTTCGGAAACATTAGCATAGCCTAATTTTTAGAATTCTTTACTGTTTTCTTGTAAGCTTTGATTCCTAAATAAAGAAGAAAACCCAACACTACTATACCAAGGATGCCCCACCACCATTGCAATGTGTTTTTTAGTGCTACAAGAAAAACAATGGCAAACAGAAGTAGGGTAGCGCCTTCATTCCAGAACCGCATAAAAGTCTCACTGTGTTTAAAAACATTTTGTTGCATTTGCTTATACATCTGATGCGTTTTCAAATGATAAAAAATCAATCCGATCACAAAAGATAACTTCACTATCATCCAAGATTGCGTGAGCCATTCTGGCATCAAAATCAAAAGGAGCAAAGCAAATATAATAGCCAGTATAGCTGAGGGCCAAGTAATTATATTCCATAGTCTACGACTCATCAGTTTAAATTGATCGGACAAAATTGAACGCTTTGGTTCTTCCATTTTCTGCGCCTGCAAATGATAAATAAATAATCTAGGAATATAAAAAAGACCAGCAAACCATGTGATTACAAAAATAATATGTAATGCCTTAAAATAGTTATAATACAAGTCTATTTGATTTTAAAATTTAAAAATACAAAAATTGGAATGGTTTGGCTGATTTCAGCTGTTATACAGCAATCTTTGCTTTTTAATCTCTTGCCTTAGAAAGTATGCTGTTACAAGGGTAGCTAGCACTTCTGAAGCTGGAAAAGACATCCAAACCCCAATAATGCCCCATTGGGAAGAAAAAAGAAACAACAAAGGAATAAAGAAAAAACCTTGCCTAGTGAGTGTCAGTAAAAGGGCAGGGATTGCTTTGCCTATTGCTTGAAAAAATGCTGCACCAATAAGTTGTATTCCCACAATGGGCAAAGCAGCAAAAACCCATCGCAAAGCACTCGGAGTTGCGTTGGCAACTTTAAATTCTTTTGTAAAAAGGTAGGGAACAGCATCAGCAAAATAGAAAATTAATAAAAAAACTAGGGTCGCTAAAAGAGTAGCATATTTGAGAGAAACCCAAATAACCTGTCTTACACGATCATATAGTTTTGCGCCAAAATTATAGCCTGCAATGGGTAAAAACCCCTGAGTGATTCCTAGAATGGGGAAAGTGGCAAACATTAGCATCCTACTGATAATTGCATATACTGCTAAAATGGAAGCTCCTCCCAATTGATACAAAATATTGTTTACTAAAAGCACCGTAATGCTCACCATCGCCTGTCTTGATAGAGTAACAAATCCTAGAGCACCAATTTCTTTTACGATCTTAGCATCCAATTTAAAATCAGATAAGACTAAATTTAATTCTGATTTTTTTGAACTAAAAAAATAGAGAATATAGCCGGCGCAAACCCCATAAGAAAGGGTAGTTGCCCAAGCGGCACCATACATGCCAAGGTCTAAAACTTTAATAAAAACATAATCTAAAAGCAAGTTAGAAATAGAAGGCAATAACATGGCATACATGGCATTTTTTGGTTTTCCTTCTGCTCTGATGACAGTATTAGACATCATGCAAAATCCCAAAACTGGCACTCCATATAGTACGATCACGTAATAAATTTTTGCTATATCAAATAGGGTGTCTTTTCCTCCAAATACGGGAATAATCTGATCTGAAAAAAAAAGACCAAGACCAGAAAACAAGAGTGTTACCGTGAGGGTTAGTGCTAGTTGATTGCCAAAAGTTTTTGTGGCTAAGGCTTTATTTTTATCTCCAAGTGCTCTAGAAATAATAGAGGAGCCTCCAATGCCAATTGACATGCCCAGAGCGGCAATAAAAAAAGAAACTGGTAGCACTATATTTATGGCGGCAATGGCATACGCTCCTATCCATTGACCCACAAATAATGTGTCGATTAGAATATTCAAAGACATTACTAAAATGCCCACGGAGGCTGGCAATGCTTGCTGAATAAGGAGTTTAGGAATCGCTTGAGTAGCTAGTGAAGATGAAGAACTCTCACTCATTGAGCTATGGTGGTTGTGGCCCATTCATCGATCCATCGACTCAACACATTTACCCAATCTTCTCGATCATTTATGCATGGAATAACCTCCAAATGTTCTCCCCCTTTTTCTTCGAAATCTTCAACCGCTTCCATTCCTATTTCTTCTAAGGTTTCTAAACAATCAGAAACAAAAGCGGGGGTTACAATGGCCATTTTTTTCACTCCTTTTTTAGCAAATGCCGCCACTGTTTTGTCTGTGTAAGGTTGGAGCCATGGGTCTAACCCCAATCGAGATTGGAATGATGTGGAATACGTTTCTGGTTTCAGTCCCAAATATGCAGCCACTTGAGTTGTGGTTATTTCACATTGATGCCGATAGCAATATTGGTGAGCTGGAGAATCTTTAAAACAACATTTTCCATCCATCTTGCAATGTGATTTTGTGATATCGGATTTGCGAATGTGTCGCTCTGGTACACCATGGTAAGAAAACAATAAATGTTCCCATTCCTTACCCTGTAGTGCTTCTTGAATGGAGCTTGACAATACACGAATATAGTCTTCATGATTATAAAAAGCTGGTAGCGAAGTAAAATGCATTTCTGGAAAATATTCCTTACGAAGTGATTCTGCCATCACAAGAATCGTTTCTGTGGTAGCCATAGCAAATTGGGGATATAAAGGAACGAGTAGCACTTCATCTACTTTTTGATCGGCTAATTCTTGAAGCCCCTTTTTTATTGATGGATTTCCATAGCGCATCGCGAGGGCAATAGGGACACTTGTCTTTTCTTGTACCTTGTTTTGTAATCTTTCTGAAAGAACAATAAGCGGAGAACCCTCTTCCCACCAAATTTTTCTGTAGGCTTTAGCTGATTTTTTAGGCCTCGTGTTTAAAATAATGCCTCGCACTAAAAAAGTACGAAACCAAAGGGGTAAATCAATTACCCGTTCATCCATTAAAAATTCGTCTAAATAGTTCCTTACATCTTTCGTACTTGTACTATCTGGAGAACCCAGATTGACTAGCAATACTCCTTTCATTTCAATTTTTTTACGAAGATAAGGACATTAAATATTTCTTTGGAGTAGTTCCAAATTTCTTTTTAAAAGCCGCAATAAAATGACTCGCTGTGCTGTATCCTAACTTCATTCCTACTTCATTGACATTATATTGTCGTTCTTCCAACATACGTCTTGCTTCTTCCATTTTGTGATCTAACAAGTAAGCATATACAGTATCTCCATAAAGCTGTTTGAAGCCTTCTTTTAATTTCTTAATGTTCAATCCTATTTCTGCCGCTAGAGATTCTAATGTAGGCGGATCTGTCATGCGATTTAGCAATATGGTTTTAGCACTTCTAATACGTCTAACATTTTCTTCATCTAATAAAAAAGGACATTGTTCTGTAGCTGCGTTCTCTTCAGTCACATTGAAAAACAAAGACAGTAATTCATAAACTTTTCCTCTTAGATAAAGGTTGCGCATACTAGGATGTATTTTGGCTTGCAAAATTTGACTAATTACAACAGCCATGGAGGGTGTGAACACTTTTGTGTCATAAAATTTCTTGGCATTATTTTCTGGACTTAAAAAGGTAATATGCTCAGCATCATTAGAAAAAAGAGAATGAAATTTTTTTATTGAAATGGCTATGCTCACTAACCAAGATTGGGGTTGCATCTCCACTTCTATAGGGAGTGCTTTTTGAGGATTATAAAGTAACATAGAATTATCTTCTGAAAGTGGAAAATTATAACTCCCACTATTATATAAAAAATTTAGCTGCCCTTTTAAACAAAAATGAAATTGAATAAATGCTAAATTCACTTCTTGCTGAAAGACTGTAGGATTTTTACCTTCATTTTTAAATCGAACTACCAAAAAATCTTTTTCTAAGACTGCTACTTCTTGTGTACCTCCTTCGTCATTTTTTTTCATATCAATTTTTGATTTATAACAATACTTTTTCTTTTTATCTTTATAACACTACAAAATTAAACTAATTTAGAAGAGTTCTAAATTTATAGTTAAAAACCTTTCACGTTACAAAAAGTCTTTTTAGCGTTGTTTTTAGTTTTTTTAGTCCTTTACTTTTGCTGTAGGATTTAGGAATTTATGACCCATACACCTCACTTTTTTTGTGTAGGCATCAGTTATAAAAATGCAGATTTAGACACGAGAGGAAAATTTAGCCTCGACGAAACCAGTGTACACGCTCTTCAATTAGCTGCCAAAGAAAAAAATTACAAAGAAATGTTACTGCTCAACACATGTAACAGGACTGAAATTTATGCATGGGGACAACATGCTGAGGCACTAAAAAATTTACTCTGTGAATATTCAAATGGGACAACGGCTATTCTAGAAAAAAAGGGGTATGTCCTCTCCGGACGTGCAGCTTTTCATCATCTTTTTCGTGTGGGAACTGGGCTTGAAAGTCAAATTTTAGGGGATTTTGAAGTTATTGGACAATTAAAACAAAGTTTTTATAGAGCTAAAAAAATGGGCTTAGTCAATAGCTACACTGAACGGTTGGTGAATGCTGTTATTCAGGCAAGCAAGAGAATCAAAACTGAAACAAAAATTTCTTCGGGTGCGACTTCTGTTGCATTTGCCGCTGTACAATATATTATGCAACATGTACCTTCTATTTCTGAAAAGAATATTTTACTTTTTGGTACGGGTAAGATCGGGAGAAATACGTGTGAGAATTTAGTAAAACATACACAGAATGATCACATTGTACTCATCAACAGAACAGAAGAAAAAGCAACCGCTGTTGCAAAAAAATTTCCTGTTCAAGTAAAGCCTTATGGTCAATTGACTTCTCAACTTAGAAATACAGATTTGTTAATTGTGGCTACAGGTTCACAACGCCCAACACTAACGGCTGATATGGTTTATACTGACAAGCCACTACACATCTTAGATCTGTCAATGCCCAGAAATGTAGATCCAGAAATTGAAACCTTGAATTATGTGAAATTAATTCATCTTGATGAGCTCTCACAAATCACAAATACTTCCATAAAAGAGCGAAAAAAATACCTTCCTAAAGCAGAAGAAATTTTAAACAACATTGAGAATGAATTTTTAGAATGGCTTGAACATCGGAAATTTGCTCCAACCCTAAAAGCCATTAAAGAAAAATTATTGTTTTCTTCTCACGGAGATGTGGATCCAATAAAAAATGAAGATGCTGCCTATATGGCTCAAAAAATAACGGGTCAGGTTGCTACCTATCTTAAAGAAAATCCTAAAAAAGCTGCTACAACAGTTGCCTTACTTGAAGACATATTTCAGTTAAGTTCCCAAGAAATATGAAAATCTTGCGCATTGGAACAAGAAAAAGTGACCTCGCTTTATGGCAAGCGCAAACGGTTCAACATCTGATCGAAAAAATGGGGATTCAAACAACCCTTATACCCATTTCAAGTGATGGAGATTTAAACCTAGCCCAACCTCTTTATGCCTTGGGGGTTGAAGGAGTTTTTACTAAAGCCTTGGATGCGGCACTACTCAACAATGTGATCGACATTGCAGTGCATAGCTTGAAAGATGTTCCAACACAGTTGGCTGAAGGGATTCATCAAGCTGCTGTATTATCAAGAGCAAATCCTTTAGATGCTATTGTGTTTCATCCAGATTTTAAAAATTGGGAATCAAGCCCGTTTATTGGCACAGGCAGTCTACGCAGAAAAGCCCAATGGCTAAGAAAGTTCCCCTCACACACAACAACAAACCTACGAGGCAATTTGCAAAAACGAATTGAAAAACTGAATCAATCCAAATGGGGAGGTGCTCTTTTTGCCGTAGCCGGATTGGAGCGTTTAGGTTGGCCTGTCAAAAGAGAAGTGTTGGAGTGGATGATTCCTGCACCAGGGCAAGGGGCCATCACTGTTTGTTGTCATTCAGAAAAAACTGACTTGATTCATCAGCTAAAAACTATTAGTTGTGAAAAAACAGTAAAATGCACAACCCTAGAGCGTACTTTTTTAAGACTTTTAGAGGGAGGCTGCACAGCGCCTATTGGGGCTTTAGCATCTGTTAAAGACAATACTATTTCATTTAAAGCTGGCCTTTTTTCTTTAGATGGAACACAAGCCATAGAATATGAAAATTCCTTTCGCGGAGAGCACATCCAAGAATACGCTACGCGCGTAGCAGATACTATTAAAGCCCGTGGCGGAGAACAACTTCTTGATGATATCAAAAAAACATTTCATTGATGCGTCTGATAGTTACCAAAAATATCTCTTTATCTTTTAAAGAAAGATTACTTCAGCAAGGGTATTCAGTAGTCGATATTCCTTTAATTGAAATAAAACCTATTGCTTTTGAATTAAAGGAAGTGGACCAAAATGTAATTTTTACAAGTCAAAATGCTGTTCGCATTCTTTTGCAAAAACAACAACCTAATCAAGATTTACTAAAAGATAAAAAGTGTTTCTGTGTCGGTGAAAAGGTAAAATCGCTTTTGGGAAAAAATGGTCAAAAAGTGGTTAAAATGGCGCAAAATGCATCAGAATTAGCGCATTTTTTAGTAAAAAATCACAAAAATGAGCAATTTTCATTTTTTTGTGGCACCCGAAGAATGGATGATTTAGAGCTCGTTTTTGCTCAAAATGAGATGAAACTTACTATTATACCAATTTATGATACGCTCTTAACACCCCATAAAATTAAGTTGGACGTTGAGGGTATTTTATTCTATAGCCCTTCGGCTGTTGAAAGTTTTTTTATTAAAAACAAATGGCCTAAAAACACCTATGGATTTTGTATTGGCACCACCACTGCCAATGCACTAAAAAAACACACAGATCAGTTTTATGTGGCAACACAGCCCAAAGAATCAGCACTATTAGTAAAACTCAAACAACACTTCAGCGCTTATGCTTAAAAATGATTTATTTCTGAAAGCCCTAAAGGGCGAAACTGTTGAGAGACCCCCTGTTTGGATGATGAGACAGGCAGGGCGTTATCTTCCTGACTTCATGAAACTCAAAAAAAAATACGATTTTTTTACGCGCTGTCAAACACCAGAGCTGGCTACAGAAATTACCATAATGCCCATCGAGCAAGTGGGACCAGATGCAGCCATTATTTTCAGTGATATTTTGGTAGTTCTTCAAGCCCTAGACATTACTGTTGAGATGAAAGAGGGAGTGGGTCCTTGGTTGCCAAATCCCATAAAAACCTATGAGGATGTTGAAGCTATACAGGTTCCAAAAGCTGAAGACCGATTACATTATGTTATGGAAGCCATAAAAATGTCTAAAAAAGCTTTGGCCAACGAAGTTCCACTCATTGGATTTGCAGGATCACCTTGGACTCTACTTTGCTATGCCCTACAAGGGCAAGGCTCCAAAACCTTTGATAAGGCAAAAGCATTTTGTTTTAGTCAACCCAAAACAGCCCATATGCTGTTACAAAAAATTACAACACTTACTATTGATTATTTACTCGCTCAAGTTAAAGCAGGTGCTGATGCAGTTCAACTTTTTGATTCTTGGGGTGGGCTATTGTCTCCTCAAGATTACAACCAATTTTCATGGCCCTATTTAAAACAAATTGTAGAGCGTTTGAAATTGGAAACTGAAGTGATCGTCTTTGGGAAAGGGTGCTGGTTTGCCTTAAAAGATATGAGTCAGTCTGGTGCTGCTGCGCTGGGTATAGATTGGACGTGCTCTGCCATAAATGCGCGGTATCTGTCGGGAGGAAAAATTACCCTGCAAGGGAATTATGATCCGGCGAGACTTCTGTCACCCATCCCCGAAATTCGATTAGGTGTGAAATCCATGATTGATGCCTTTGGAAAAGACAGATATATTGTCAATCTAGGCCATGGCATATTACCAAATATTCCTGTTGATCACGCTCGTGCTTTTATTGATGCGGTAAAAACCTATCGCTCCTAATTAAAATCTTAATAGATGAAAAATCTCTTCTACGCCTATATCAAAAACCTACAGAATGAGATTACTTCTGGTGTAGAAAAAACCGATGGTCAGGCTACTTTCAAGGAAGATCTCTGGGAAAGACCAGAGGGAGGAGGGGGACAAACAAGAATCATTGAAAATGGAAAGGTTTTTGAAAAAGGAGGGGTAAATATTTCTGCCGTTCATGGCCCACTTCCCAAAAGTATGCAGTCCTACTTCAAAGTAGGAGAAGTTGATTTTTTTGCCTGTGGTCTCAGCTTAGTTCTCCATCCAAAAAACCCAATGGTTCCCACAGTTCATGCTAATTGGCGGTATTTTGAAATGTATAATGAAAAACATGAAATCCAAGACCAATGGTTTGGCGGAGGGTTAGACCTCACCCCCTATTATTTGTTTGAGAAAGACGCTATTCACTTTCATCAAACATGTAAAGCCGCTTGTGACAAACACCATCCTAATTTCTATAAAACTTTTAAAGCGCAGTGTGATTCCTATTTTTGGAATGCACATCGCAAAGAAGCAAGAGGTGTAGGTGGTCTTTTTTTTGATTATTTAAGGCCCGAAAAATCATTTACTATAGGAGATCGGTATGCCTTTGTCTGTGAAGTTGGAAACCGTTTTTTATCTGCCTATCTCCCCATAGTAGAAAAAAGAAAAAATCTACCCTTTACTGATGAGCAAAGACAATGGCAGGAAATCAGAAGAGGGCGCTATGTTGAATTTAATTTGATTCACGATAAAGGAACACTCTTTGGGCTTAAAACCAATGGTAGAATAGAAAGCATATTGATGAGCCTTCCTCCTAAAGTTCAGTGGTCCTATAACCATCATCCTAAAGATGGAAGCGACGAGGCTACCTTAATTGATGTATTAAAAGAACCTAAAACTTGGGTGTGATACTTTTTATGACACAATCTGTATTTCCTTTTTCTTACCTTGTTAGTTCATAGCATACCAAATCAAAATGAATACGCTAACCATTCTTTTTGTTTTTCCTATACTAATCATCTTCTCCTACTTGTTTGATGCACTGGCAAGGAGAACAAAATTTCCTGCTGTTATTTTATTGATGGTCACAGGAATGATTATTAGAGCAATTGCAGCGGCTTACAGCTCCGACTTAGTAGGTGTTCTTGATAGTTTAATTCCTGTTTTAGGTACTATTGGTCTGATTCTAATTGTCCTAGAAGGTGCTTTGGAACTGGAAATTACTAAAGAAAAACTCCCTCTAATAATCAAAGGGTTTGTGGCAGCTGCTGTGCTTTTGGTTACCAACATTGTGGGTTTAACCTTTGTTTTTCAAAAAATACTTGATTTACAATTCAACTCCGCTATCATCTATTCAATACCACTTTCCATCATCAGTAGCGCAGTGGCCATTCCTTCAGCTGGAGGACTTTTACCCAATGATAAAGAATTTGTGGTTTATGAATCTACTTTTTCAGATATTTTAGGAATAATGATTTTCAATTATGCCCTTCGCCAATTTGAAAGTGACCAGTCATTGCTTGGAGGACAGTCCATGATAAGTCTTGCATTTCAAATTATCGGTGTTATACTAATTTCGTTGGTCATCACTTATGTATTATTTCGCCTTTTACAAAACATTGCCTACCATGTAAAGTTTTTTTTAATTCTAGCCCTATTGGTTTTAGTCTATGCCTTTGGAAAGCTTCTCCACTTGCCTGCTTTGGTTACCATTTTTATTTTTGGTTTATTCATGAGCAACGTAAAATCACTTTTACCTCCATTTTTGATAAAATACCTAAACCTTGAGGAATCTGAAAAAGGACTACATGAATTTCATATTCTCACGGCAGAGTCAACCTTTTTAGTAAGAACTTTTTTCTTCTTATTCTTTGGCTTTTCCATATCGCTTAGTCAATTTAATAGTCTAGAACCTTTTCTGTATGGGGCTCTTATTTTTTTCATAATGCTTTTCTTAAGGCATCTTTATTTTATGATTGGAAGTTTTAAGCTCAATACAGCTCCCCTAGTATATATGGCACCCAGAGGGCTTATTAGCATATTACTTTTTTTACAAATAGATGAAATTTCATTTCCCTTTGTGAGAAGTGAGTGGATTGATGAACGTACTTTGCTGGTGGTCATTTTGTTGTCTATGGTAGTCCTTATTTTAGGAAATAACACCACCAAAAAAGCAGAGCCCCTCAAACTAGACCAAGACGAACTCTTGTCGCCTACAGTTGAATTTCCTTTAAAAGATTCTCAAGAATCAAATGAAACAACAAATGAATAATCCTTATTTTTGAAACATGTTCCCTATTCACAGAAACCGTAGACTTAGAGCAAGCCATAGCATCCGAGAATTGGTGCAGGAACACAAGCTTTCTCCAACTGATTTTATTGTTCCTTTATTTGTTGTAGAAGGAAATAATAAAAAGGAACCTATTCTTTCGTTGCCAGATTATTTTAGATATAGTTTAGATCAATTAGCAACTCATGTGCAATCACTTTGGAAAAAAGGAGCAAAAGCAGTTCTCGTTTTTGTGAAAGTCCCTCAAGCCAAAAAAGACAATGCTGGAACAGAAGCGTACAATGCTGATGGATTGATGCAAAACGCAATTAAAACAATAAAAAATGTGACTCCTGAGATGGTTGTTTTTACTGATGTTGCACTGGATCCTTATTCTTCAGAAGGACACGATGGCATCGTAATAAACGGAAAAGTGTTGAACGATCCTACTATAGAAATTCTGTCAAAAATGGCACTATCACACGCACAAGCTGGAGCCGATGCTCTTGCACCAAGCGATATGATGGATGGTCGCATTTTAAAGATTCGACAAACCTTAGAAGAAAATAATTTTCCTGATGTCATACTTATGAGCTATAGTGCTAAATATGCTTCATCACTATATGGTCCCTTTAGAGAGGCCTTAGATTCTGCCCCTGCTTTTGGCGATAAAAAATCGTATCAAATGAATTGTGGCAATCGTAAAGTGGCCCTCGAAGAAACACTCCGAGATATCGAAGAAGGAGCTGATATTGTGATGGTAAAACCTGGTATGCCCTATCTTGATATTGTAAGAGACTTGTCTAACCAAATCAATAATCCCATTGCTGTCTATCAAGTGAGCGGTGAATATGCCATGCTCAAAGCTGCTGCTGAAAAAGGTTGGCTAGATCATGATAGCGTCATGCTAGAACAACTATTGGCCTTTAAGCGCGCAGGAGCAAGCTTAATTGCGAGTTATTTTGCAGAACAGGCAATAGATCTTCTTTAAATTAGATGCCAAATTTCCTTTCGGGATGAAAGGGTTCCAATGCCAAAGACAATTTTTTTTCTGACAAAGATTCAGCGACTAATTTTCCTGTAGCAGGACCCAAACTCCAGCCCATCATAGCGTGTCCAGTGGCTAAAATTAAGTTTTTACATTTCTTATGGATCCCTATAAAAGGTAATCCATCAGGAGATAAGGGTCGTAAACCACAGCGGGCTGTTTGAATTGCTTCTTCAGGAATTTCTAGGTCACTATAGAAGTTTTTCGCTCCATTGGCTATAGCTATTATTCGTTTTTTATTGAGTTTATGATTGATGCCTGATAACTCCATAGTGCCTCCAAATCGGGTATAGTCTTGCATAGGAGTAACTGCAACTTTAGGTTCAAGTAAAAGAGCAGGATAAGTAATTTTGGGTGTTTTCTTCACATTGATTCGATATCCTTTGCCTGCCTGAACTGGAAGTTTTATCCCCAAAGGCTTCAACAAATTTTCAGACCAAGCCCCAGTTGCCACTACAACACTGTCAGCCTGAATCTGTTTATCAACAAGCACAACGCTTTTTACTTTATTTGCTTTTATATTAAAACCTAATACTGGTGTTTTTGCCAAAATCTGAACCCCCTTTCTTTCCAAATAGTTTTTTAATTGTTGCATGAAATATTCTGGATTGACATGGGCATCACATCGATACCAAAAAGCGCCAGCAATATTCATTGGAGCCTCAGGCTGAAGATGGGCTACCTCATTAGCTGATAGTTGTTTTACTTCAAGTCCTTCTGCCTGTGCCCTTTTCATGACAATGGATTCTTCTTTTTCAGTTTCTGCTGTTTGATAAGCCATCAAAAGCCCTTTGGACTCCATTTGAAAATCAAATTCAGAGGCTTGGTGCATGTCCAAGTAAAGCTCTTTGCTCAAAAGATTAATGTTTTTAATCACTTTGATAGACCGTTCCACATGTTTGTTAGAACACGACCGTATAAAATACATCCCCCACCGAAATAAGTCATAATCTAAGCGAGGCTGAATATAAAAAGGACTATTTGATCTGAACATCCAACGAAATCCTTTTTCCACCATACCTGGTGCTGCCAGAGGTAGAATGTGGCTTGGGGTTAAATAACCCGCATTGACATAAGAGGCTCCCTCAGAAAAATTACCTTTGTCAATCAAAGTCACATTATGTCCCTCTTTTTCAAGATAGTAAGCACAACTCAAACCCACAATACCACCTCCCACGATAACAATTTTTTTCTCCATGGTTATAGCACTTGAAATCCTTTAACATAGGGATCGATAGGGTCTAAAATTCGCTGGCTATATCCAATAATTCGTGCTGACCCTGTAATTTGTGGTATTATCGCCGGCTGCCCACCCATAGTGATTTTTTTTAAAACAGTTCCTGTAAATAAAGAGCCGATTTTACTTTCATGCACAAAAGAGTCTCCAATGTTTAAAAGTCCTTTTGCAACCCATTGTGCCATGCGTGAAGAGGTGCCTGTTCCACACGGAGAACGATCAATCGCTTTATCTCCATAAAACACAGCATTTCTTGCAGTGGCTCCTTTTTGGGTTGGAGCTCCAGTCCAAAGTACATGACTACACCCTTTGATTTTAGCGTCTTCTATGTGTTCAAAATGTTGATTACGATTAAGTGCATTTCGAATTTCTCTACTCCATGCTATTAAATCTGAAACACTATAATCTTCAAGGTCTCTAAAATTTTCTTGTTCATCAACAATAGCATAAAAATTGCCTCCATAAGCAACATCCACTTTGAGTGTCCCCAGCCCAGAGCAATCAACTGAGAGATTTTCTGCTGCCAAATAAGAGGGAACATTAGTGAAAGACACCTCTTCAACTTTATCCTTTTTTTGCCTATAACTTGCCACCACAAGACCCGCTGGTGTTTCAACTCGAAGCTGCCCTTGCGTTTTTGGAGTGATTAATTTTTCTTCCAATAATATTGTTAGGGTTCCAATCAGTCCATGACCACACATGGGTAAACAACCACTAGTTTCAATAAATAGAATAGCAACGTCATTTTTTTCATGACAAGGTGGATAATAAAAACTACCGCTCATCATATCATGACCTTGGGGTTCAAACATTAGTCCTGTCCGAATCCAATCAAAGACTTTTATAAAATGGATTCTTTTGTCAGCCATGCTAACCCCCTCTAAATTGGGTCTGGGGCCTTTAATAAGCCTCACGGGATTCCCAGCAGTGTAAGCTTCTATACATTCAAAAACATGACGTGTTGAAGATACCATTTAGTCTTGCATTAACTCTCCATTGATACTTCGCCAAAGCTTTAAAGGATTTTCTTTCTGCAAGGCCGGTGGTAATAGTTCGTTTGGACAATCTTGAAAAGCCACAGGACGTATCCACCGATAAATTGCATCTGTCCCTACAGAGGTGAATCTTCCGTCTGTACTTGCTGGAAATGGGCCTCCATGTTGCATGGCTTGTGCTACGGCAACTCCTGTAGGCACACCCTCAAACAACAACCTTCCTGCCTTTTGTTTCGCTAAGGGAAGTGTTTGTTGAAGTGCCTTTTTATCAGAATCGGTTCCTAACAAACTCAAGGTTAACTGACCGGGTAATTCCTCTAAAACAGCTAGCATTTCACTTTGGTTAAGACAATGTACAACGAGAGTGAAAGGTCCAAAAACTTCTTCTCCTATTTCTGGATTTTGAAGAAATTGATCCGCTTTGACAAGACCTACTGCAGCATTTGATTCTTTTGACATCTCAAGGTAAATCTTCTCTTTTGAAAGTTGTTCTACTTTTTGTAAATAATTTTGTTCAATGTTAGGATGCACCATAGTTCCGGAAGGCTTCCCTAACAAAGCGTCCTTTAATTTAAAGAAAAATGAGGGCTCTGATTCATCACTACAAATTACTATTAGCCCTGGGTTAGTACAAAATTGTCCCCACCCTAAAGCTACAGATGCAGCGAGCTGAACAGGCAATTCTGAATCTGTTTTCAATCTATTTGAAAAAATAAAGATGGGATTTACACTTCCCATTTCTGCAAAAACTGGTATAGGTTCTGTTCTTTTTTGAGCCAAATCATAGAGTGCTTTTCCACCCTTAAAACTTCCTGTAAATCCGACCCCTTTTATGTTAGGATGGTTTACTAATTCTTCTCCTACTTGGTGACTTTCTCCATTGAGATGGGAAAATATACCGTGAGGTAATCCCGAATTTGAAATTGCTCGAACAATACAGCTTGCTACCCATTCGCTGGTCCCTGCATGATAGGGGTGTGCTTTCAAAATTACTGGACAACCAGCAGCCAACGCTGAAATAGTATCTCCGCCAGCAGTAGAAAATGCCAAAGGAAAATTGCTAGCTCCAAAAACAACAATCGGACCGATAGGATAGAGCATTTTTCGTAAGTCAGGACCTGCGCCCGTTTTGTGAATGCGCGCTTGTAAATAAGACCCTTCATTCAGCAAGTCAATGAACGATTGTATTTGTCCAATAGTGCGCTGAAACTCAATATTGGCACGTCCCTCCGGATAACCGGATTCGTCTCGATAGCGGGCTTTAATTTCATTTTCACTAACCAACAGTTCCTCTTTTATTTTTGTAAGCAAATCAGCACGTTTTTGGGGTGTGGAGTGGGCAAAAACAGGGAAGGCTTTTGATGCAGATACAATTGCATTCTGAATTTGATCTTTACTAGCTTCTTCAAAATTGGGTGCGATCGGTTTTTGGGTATTCGCATTCAAAGCTTGAAAAATGGAATTTCTATCGTTTTTGGAAATTTTCCCTTCAATTATATTTTGTCCTGTTATCATAATATATTTTTATAATCTGAAATAGTTGGTCGATTAGACATTGCTAAGTCAATAATTGTTTGTACTCGTTCTTTCTCTATACCAGCAAGTGGCTTTCTAGGCAATCTAACATAACCCGTTCCTAATCCAGTTGCAACTTCACATAGTTTTATATTTTGAACTAGTTGGGGAGAGATGTCGAGTTCTAGAAGGGGTAGAAACCATTGGAATAAGTTTCTGGCTTTGTTATATTGTTGTGTTTTGCAATAAACATAGAGGGCAACTGTTTCTTCTGGATAGGCATCAACAAGTCCAGCTACCCAACCATCTGCCCCCATCACAAGACTTTCCATAGCTAGTGTATCTACTCCACATAAAATCTGAAAACGATCTCCAAATCGGTTTCGCATGCGTGTGATATTTGTTGTGTCTCTAGTTGATTCTTTTACTGCTTTTATATTTTGATAACTCTGTAATTCTTCAAACATATCCAATGTTACCTCGATCTTATAATCTATTGGGTTATTATAAATCATAATGGGCAACGAGGTCCTTTGAGCAATGGCTTCAAAATAAGCAACGGTCTCTTGATCTGTGGCCTTGTAGCGCATCGGGGGCAGGAGCATCAGCCCGTCTGCCTCATTTTTTTCAGCGAGTGCAACAGCGCTAATTGCGTCTTGAGTAGACTGCTCTGCTATGTTTATGATAACAGGAATATCATTTTTTGCAATTTGCTTTGCTTTGTGTAGCAATTGCTTTTTTTCTTCGCTTGTGAGTGTACTAGCTTCTCCTAAGGTGCCACCCAATATAAAACCGTGAACTCCAGCTTCTTTTTGAAATGCTAAATTTTGGCTAAAAGCTTCCAAGTCTAATTCTCCAGATGCATTGAATTGTGTCGTTACGGCAGGCATAACTCCTTCCCACTTTAGGCTTTGAATTGTAGTCATGGTTTCCAATTAAAGTTAAAGTAAATCATTTTTTCAAAAAAAAGATAATTGTTTAACTTTACCAAACTTGAGATCAAATCATTTCAACGTTAATGGAACAAACAAGCTGTGCTTTTAAAAGTCCTTTCGGATGGATTGAAATTACTACTCTTAAACAAGCTATTGTGGCGTTAGAATTTGTCCAAAATCCAAAAAATTTAAATGTTTCTTTTACTTCATTTCAAAATGAAATCATTAAACAATTAGAGAATTATTTTGACAAAAGAAATTATCATTTCAATTTCAAAATTGCAGCTAAAGGAACTAGTTTTCAAAAAAAAATCTGGTCATTGCTCTCTAAAGTTCCAAAAGGAAGCACAGTGAGTTATTTAAAAATCGCTCAACTCTATGGCAATACAAAAGCTGTTAGAGCCATAGCAGGGGCCATTAGTAAAAATCCTGTTTTGATTATCATTCCTTGTCACCGTGTGGTTGGAAGTGATGGATCGCTTGTAGGTTATTCTGGAGGATTAGAAAATAAAAGAGCCCTATTGGATCACGAGGGTTATAGTAATTAATACTATTGGGACTTAACAACTAAACTATGAAAAAACGAATCAAAGGATTTGTCTATTTAATCCTTGCCCTTTTTAGTCTACTTTATATTTCAAAATATGACTACTTGCTAGAGGCCGTTTCTAAAATATATTTGACAGGACATGTTACCGCATATCTTGAAGATTATAAAAAATTTGATAATCGTGTGTTACCTGCCTCAACTTCACCTCAGCCTTGGCCTCTCCATTCTTCCTACAATAAAATTTCAATATCTAATGCCCTTGAAACCTATCATCAAGAAAATGAAACTGTAGCTTTTCTTGTAATAAAAGAGGACAGTTTGATATATGAAAATTACTATGAAAACTTTGGCCCTAAAACTAAAAGCAATTCTTTTTCTGTTGTCAAAAGCATGATTTCAGCAATGATGGGCAAAGCCATTGAACAAGGCTACATTGAAAGTTTAGATCAAAAAGTGATTGACTTTCTTCCTGAACTTAAAGGGCCTTTTGCCAATCAGGTCACGGTTGGTGACCTTTCCTCAATGGCATCTGGCTTAAAGTGGAGTGAAAAATATTATTCTCCATTTTCTGTCACCACAGCCGCCTATTTTGTTAAAGATCTTGGTCAAGTAATGCTAGACCAGCCCATCAATAAAGAACCTGGCAAATCCTTTCGATACACTAGTGGCACAACTCAATTGCTCGGCATGGTAATTACTAAAGCAACCGGAAAAAACCTAACTGCCTATTTCTATGAAAGCCTTTGGAATTCTATGGGTGCTGAGGGAGAAGCTTTATGGCAGTTGGATAGTAACGAAAAAGGATTGGAAAAGGCTTATTGTTGTTTAGCGTCAAATGCTAGAGATTTTGCTCGTTTTGGTAAACTATATAAAAACTATGGAAAGTGGAATGGAAACACAATTTTAGATTCTACTTTTATTGCCAAATCATTAAAGCCAAGATTTGCTGAAAGTCCTCAATATGGTTATGGATGGTGGTTAGAAAACTATAATGAGCAACGTGTGTTTATGATGCGGGGGCATTTAGGTCAATATATTATTGTTTTACCAAAAGATGATTTAATAATTGTAAGACTAGGTCACAAAAAAGGAAAAAAAATAAATGGTAATCCTTATACAGAAGACATTTATGTTTACATGCAAGCTGCACTAGATATTACTTCCGATGTTCCCTAAGACACCTCTCACTAAAATTTTGTTTCTAGATATAGAAACGGTTCCTCAATATGCTAACTTTGATGAAGTCCCAGAACTTGAAAAAATCTATTGGGAAGAAAAATCATCCTATCAGCGAAAAGAGAATTACAGTGCTGAAGACTTTTATGACCGCGCTGGGATATGGGCTGAATTTGGAAAAATTGTTTGTATTTCTGTAGGTTACTTTTCAAATACTAAAGGATCTAGACAGTTTCGTTTAAAGACATTTTCAGGACCAGAAAAAGAATTACTACTTGGTTTTAAAAATTTGTTGGACAATTATTTTTCTACTCAAAAGCATCGGCTTTGCGCACACAACGGTAAAGAATTTGACTTCCCCTACATTGCTCGCCGAATGCTAATTCACAACCTTAAACTACCTAAACTATTAGCACTTTTTGATGCCAAACCGTGGGAAGTACCCCATATTGACACCCTTCAACTTTGGCGGTTTGGTGACTTCAAAAATTATACTTCCTTAAAATTAATGGCCCATGTCTTGGGAATTCCATCACCCAAAGATGATATAGATGGAAGCCAGATTGCCTATGTATATTATGAAGAAAAACAACTAGATCGAATTATTTCTTACTGCGAAAAAGATGTATTGACGATTGCTCAGATATATTTAAAACTCCAAAATGAAAATTTACTAGTGGAAGATGAAGTTTTCATCTCAAAATAACTACTATAACTCTATTCAAAAAATTAGTATCTTTTTTGCGTTAAAAATAAAAACATGCAAATACAAGATAAAGAATCGAACACTTTTGACGCAATAGTTGTAGGAACTGGCGTAAGTGGTGGTTGGGCGGCCAAGGAGTTATGCGAAAATGGATTGAAAACCCTCGTTTTAGAACGTGGGCGGATGGTCAAACATGTAGAAGATTATCCCACAATGCATCTTGACCCCTGGGATGTTTCACACGGTGGGGCTACTCCCAAAGAAGTTTTAAAAGATTATTCAAAACAAAAACGATGGGGCGTCAATGAATATAAACGCCATTTTTACAATAAAGATTCTGAACATGACTATGATGAAGATAAACCCTTTGACTGGATTCGTGGTAAGCAAGTAGGTGGTCGGTCACTTATTTGGGGGCGGCAATCGTATCGATGGAGTGATTTAGACTTTGAAGCCAACGCAAGAGAAGGTATTGGAGTAGATTGGCCTATACGTTATAAAGATATCAAACCTTGGTATGAACATGTAGAGAAACACATTGGTGTTAGTGGAGAAGCGCTTAATCTTCCCCAATTGCCTGATAGCATTTTTCTTCCTCCCATGGAATTGAATTGTTTAGAAACTCATCTGAAAGAAACCATCGCTACAAACTATGACGACCGATTGATGACCATCGGTAGGGTGGCACATATAACAGAAGGAACCAAAACGGGTGCTGGGCGTTCTGCGTGTCAATTTAGAAATCGTTGTGATCGTGGGTGTCCTTTTGGATCTTATTTCAGCTCCAACTCTTCCACACTTCCTGCAGCAGAGGCCACTGGCAACATGACTCTTAGGCCAGATTCTATTGTTACTGAAGTGCTCTATGATTCTGAAACACAACGCGCTACTGGAGTAAAAGTGGTAGATGCACATACCAAAGAAGTTATAGAATTTAAATCAAAAATAGTTTTCTTGTGTGCCTCTTCAATGGCCTCAACAGCTATCTTAATGCAATCCAAATCTGATCGTTTTCCAAATGGAATGGGGAATGATAGTGGTGAACTTGGTCACAATATTATGGATCACCAGCTGGGAAGTGGAGCTTCTGGAGAATATGATGGTTTTAAAGATCAATATTACACCGGTAGAAGACCCAACGGTTTTTATATTCCACGATTTAGAAATCTCGGAAAACAAGATAAAGGCGTTGATTTTTTAAGAGGTTATGGGTATCAGGGTAGTGCCTCTAGAAGCGATTGGTCTGAAAGCATAGCTGAATTTAATTATGGTGTAAAATTCAAAGAAAATATTCTTAAAGCAGGTGGTTGGAGAATTGGTATGGGAGGTTTTGGTGAAGTGCTTCCTTATCATGAAAATCGAATGTATTTGAATTACGATAAGCTAGACGCCTATGGACTTCCCACTATTGTTTTTGATGCAGAGTTTAAGGAGAATGAACGTTTGATGAAAGAAGACTGGAAAGTGCAGGCGGCTGAAATGCTTGAAGCTGCAGGGTGCAAAAATGTATCTATTTATGATTCCAATGCCCCGATTGGTAAAGGGATTCATGAAATGGGGACAGCCCGTATGGGGAAAAGTCCTAAAAGCTCCATACTCAATAAAAATAACCAAATTCATTCGGTGCCGAATGTTTTTGTTACTGATGGGGCTTGTATGGCTTCTTCTGCTACCCAAAACCCATCTCTAACCTACATGGCTTTGACAGCTAGAGCAGCAAATTATGCGGTAGATCAATTGAAGAAAATGACTCTTTAAATAAAAACAACAGGAATCAAATTGAAAAAACTTGACAAAGCAAATTATTCCTTTAATTGAGATTGCTGGTTTAGAACTTGAGATTGCTGGTAAAAAACTTTTAAAGGGGATCGGTTTACAAATAGCTGCTAACGAACGGTTGGCTCTTGTGGGGGAGTCTGGAAGTGGTAAATCTTTGACTGCCCTTTCTCTTTTGGGACTTCATCCGAAAAATGCACTAGTCCGTGCAGAGAAAATGACTTTTAAAGAAAAGCCTCTTATTGGACTGGACGAGAAAAACTGGCGTGAGATAAGAACTCGAAAAATTGGTATGATTTTTCAGGAACCTCAATCCAGTTTAAACCCTTCAATGCGTTGTGGAAAACAGTTACAAGAAGTCCTCAACACGCATACTTCATTACCAAAAAAACAGCAAAGAAAAAAAATTGACGCTGCCCTTAGAGAGGTTCAACTCAATGATACTACACATATATTAGAAGCTTATCCACACGCCTTGAGTGGTGGCCAAAAACAGCGCCTAATGATTGCTATGGCACTTCTTTGCGAGCCCAATCTTCTTATTGCAGACGAACCTACAACTGCCTTAGATGTAACCGTTCAAAAAGAAATACTGGAGCTACTTCTAAAACTGCAAAAAAGATATGGCATGAGTATTCTTTTCATTTCGCATGATTTAAAACTAGTTAAAGATTTTGCTCAGCGCGTGATGGTGATGAAAGAAGGTGAAATTTTGGAGGAAAATAATACTCAGGCACTTTTTGACACTCCTAAGCACTCTTATACAAAAGGATTACTTTTTGCTCGTCCTACTATTGATTTAAGGTATAAAAGACTTCCTACCCTAGAAGACTTTAAGAATGATCATTTTGAACCTCAAACAATATCAATCAAAGATCGCCGCGAAAGACTTGAAAAGCTATATCTAAAAAAACCACTCTTGAACGTTTCATCACTTCAAAAAACACATAATACCAATAGTCTTTTTGGTTTTTCTAAAAAGAAAACACCTGCCCTTTCAGATTTTTCTTTCTCTCTATTTCCAGGAGAAACTCTAGGGTTAGTTGGAGCTTCTGGATCAGGGAAATCAACTTTAGGTCGAGCTTTAATCTATTTAGACCCACCCGAAAAAGGAACTATTGAATTTGAAGGAACCCTTCTGAATGAAAAAAATATAAGTAACTATCGAAAAGAAATTCAATTTATTTTTCAAGATCCCTATGCAGCACTCCATCCACAAAAAACAGTAGGTAAGGTCATCAGGGAAGCTATTCAAATACACCAAAAAGAGCTCACTTCAAGTGATGTGCAAAATCGTGTGATTAGCTTATTGGATCAAACAGGCCTAGGAGAAGACTTTTTGAATCGGTATCCTCATCAGCTGTCGGGAGGACAACGCCAGAGAGTTGTGATTGCTCGTGCTTTAGCTCCACAACCTAAATTGGTGATTTGTGACGAATGCCTGGCAGCTCTTGATATTTCAGTTCAAGCTCAAGTTCTAAACTTACTAAATCAACTAAAAAAAGAATTTAATTTAAGCTACCTTTTTATTTCTCATGATCTTGCACTAGTAAAATATATGTCTGATCGTGTGATGGTGATCCATGATGGAAAAATTATAGAATTGCAAGACGCTGACGAACTCTATCAAAACCCTAAAAGTATTCATACTAAACGGCTGATTGAAGCGCTTCAATAAATTGTTCTTTTTTTTATACCTTGATGTGTTGTTAAACAACCATCTGTATGAAATCATTTTTACTAGTTGCCTCACTAGCTGTTTTGTTTTATTCTTGTCAAAACAGCTCACAAAACAATGCTGTTTCTTCTGAAACTATTCAAAAAAATCAATTTAAAAAAATTGATATTCATGCGCATTATCGTTATCCTAGACCCCAACTTTCAGCCTTGATGAAAGAATGGAAAATGCAAGCACTATTAGTTGATGTTGCCATTGCCGAGGAAAATGAGATCCGTCGAAGTTGGGACAAGTATGTCAGACATGCCAAAAAAAATCCTGATTTATTTTATCTATGTACAGCTTTTTTAGGCGATGGTATTGATGATAAAGACTATGCAGATAGAATTATAAGTCAGCTTAGAAAAGAAATTCAAGAGGGTGCTCGTATGGTGAAGGTTTGGAAAAATTTTGGAATGGTCACTAAAGACGAATCTGGTTCTTTTATTCAAATTGATGATCAACGTTTGCAGCCTATTTGGGATTTTCTTGTGCAGGCCAAAATTCCAGTTATGGCACATATCGCAGAGCCTAAAGAAGCTTGGCTGCCCCTGAATCCTAATGGTACACATTATGGCTATTATAAAAACCATCCTCAGTATCACGCCTATAATTTTCCTGAAATGCCCACCTACGAAACCATTATTGAGGCTCGAGATCGTTGGATTGCTAACAATCCGAATTTACAAATCATGTGTGCTCATTTAGGCAGTATGTCCCATGATGTGAGTATGGTAGCTAAAAGGCTCGACCAATTTCCAAATATTGTTGTTGAAATGGGAGCTCGTTTTAGAGATCTGGCAAGACAAGACAGTAAAACAGTTCAAGCCTTTTTTGAAAAATATCAAGATCGCATTCTTTTTGGTTCTGATTATCAAAATTATGCTGACGTAAATGAGATGTCAAAAGAAGAATTAGCCTCAGAAGCTTCCCGTTTAAGACACAATTATGAAATATTGTGGAATTATCTTAGTAGTTCTGATTCTTTGATGATAGAAAAATATCATACAAAAGGAATTGGCTTATCAGAGAAGACCTTAAAAAAAGTATTTTATGATAATGCAAAGCGTCTGTTACAATTAGACTAATTAATTAGGGCGCTGGATTGGGATATTGTTCATGAATAAGTTCAATCGCTTCCAGCATTTCATCAGAAAGTTTCACATAGGCACTATCAATATTTTCTTTTAGTTGATCGAGGGTTGTTGCACCAATGATATTACTGGTTACAAAGGGCTGATCATTAATAAAAGCAAGTGACAAAGCCGTTAGGGTGAGATCATTTTTTTTTGCTAATTGATAATATGCTTCAATAGCATTTTTACATTGATCACTACTGTATCGGTCATAGTGTGGAAAAAGTGATAGTCTACTTTTTGGAGGTAAATTTCCATTTCTATATTTTCCACTCAGTGTGCCAAACGCCAGTGGAGAATAAGGCAATAAACCTACATTCTCTCGATGGCATATTTCTGTCAATCCAATTTCTGGTAATCTATTCAGGAGTGAATAGGGATTCTGAATCGTAATCATTTTAGGCCTAGCAGGGCCAGCAGCTTGCAAAAAGCGCATAGTGCCCCAAGGAGTTTCATTAGATAATCCTACATGGCGGATGGTGCCTTTTTTAACATGTTGTTGTAAGGCGTCTAACACCAGTTCAAAATTTTTGTGCCATACATCCCCTTTTTTATAGGTATAACCACGCTCGCCAAAGAAGTTAGTGGGACGTTCTGGCCAATGCAATTGATAGAGATCTATATAATCCGTTTGTAGGCGTTTCAAGCTTCCATATATAGCCTCATCGATCGTTGCCTTTGAATAACTCAGGTCTGTTCGAATATGTTTAGTAAAGTCTCTTGGCCCAACAATTTTAGAGGCCAAAATAATGTCTTTTCGTTTAGCTGTTTTTTTAAACCAAGTGCCTATAATACGTTCTGTATCGCCTTGTGTTTCTTTTGATGGAGGAACGGCATAGAGCTCCGCTGTATCAAAAAAATTAATGCCTCGGGCTACTGCATAATCCATTTGAGCATGCCCTTCTTCTTCGGTGTTTTGTCGACCCCATGTCATTGTACCTAGGCATATCTTACTTACTTTTATTCCTGTGTCAGGAAGTTCATTATAATCCATTGATTAAAGTGTATTTAATAGGACTGAAATTTCGTTTAAATTTGGACTTAAAATTACTTCAATTCTTCTATTGGCAGTTCTTCCTTCTGAAGTGCTATTTGGCCCCACTGGCAAAAATTCACTTCGGCCTGCTGCCGTTAGATTTTGCGGGAGAACTAGCCCATTTTCCAATAAAATTTGTACCACCGCTGTGGCTCTTTTTGTAGACAAGTCCCAATTGCCTTCCACAGCTCCTTTTCCTTTATAAGGCACATTGTCAGTATGACCTTCAATCAGAACAGCGATATCAGGATTTTCAGCCAAAACGGTGGCCAATTGCTGTAGTGCTTGTTTGCCTTCTTTTCCAACCTTCCATTGCCCCGAGCGAAACAATAATTTATTTTGCATTGAAACATATACTTTTCCATTGCGCTGTTCTACGGTTAGTCCTTTGCCTTCAAAATTTAGGAGCGCATCTGAAAGACGTTGCTTTAGTGAATTTAATGCTTTTTCCTGAGCCATCATGAGTGATTCTAATTCAGAAACCCGTTGGGAGCGTAAGGCTAACTGTTGTTGTTTTTCTTCAATTTGTTCTAAAAGGCTTGAGTTTTCTACTAGAGCCTTTTGAATAGAACTATCACTGCTTTTCTGTAATAACGAAAATTCTTTTTGAAGTTGCCTATGTGCTTTCTCTACTTTAGAAAGGCTACTTTGAGTTTGTTCTAATTTTTGTGCCAAAGAATCACTTCGTTTTTCCCATGCTAGGGCAGCCATATTCAAACTGTCTTTTTTTTGAGAAAGAGCTTCATGCTCCATTTTGAGTTGCGCATACCGTTCTTCTAAATCATTGAAAACCCGAGAAGACACACAGCTTTGAAGTGCAAACAACAAAACCCCTACTAAAGCTATTTTTTTAGTCATATTTTAAAATTTTAATTCTAGTCCCACTGGACAGTGGTCAGAATGTTTTGCTTCTGGTAAAAGATAGGCTCTGTTGATATTGTTTTTTAATGGTTCTGAAACTAGAGCATAGTCAATACGCCACCCTTTGTTGTTGTTTCTAGCATTAGCTCTGTAGCTCCACCAACTATAGTGGTGTGGTTCTGGATTTAACAAACGGAAACTATCGATAAAACCCTTTTTCATGAATTGATCTAACCAAGCGCGTTCTTCAGGGAGGAAACCTGAGACATTTTTATTTCTTATTGGATCATGAATGTCTATGGCTTGATGACAAATATTATAATCTCCACAAATGATAAGTTTAGGATATTCCTTTTTTAACGCATCAATGTATGACTGAAATTCGTCCATAAAGGCAAATTTGTGATCCAGCCGTTTTATGTTGGTTCCTGAGGGGAGGTATAGACTGATGATAGAACATTCTTCAAAATCAACACGCAGCACTCGTCCCTCAAAATCCATGGATTCAACACCTGTGCCATAGACTATATTTTTGGGCTCTTTTTTAGTGAAAATAGCCACGCCACTATATCCTTTTTTTTGGGCAGAAAACCAATAGTGGTGATAGCCTAATTGTTCTAAAAGCGTCACTTCAACTTGTTCTTTGAGTGCTTTTGATTCTTGAATGCAGATAACATCTGGATTAGCAGCCTTTAACCAGCTGTCAAATCCTTTTTTTAAAGCTGCTCGAATTCCATTAACATTATAGGAGAGAATTTTTAATTCCATTTACTACGAAGATATAAAATCCTCACCGTTATGAAAACATAGTCTTTTTCACCACCATTGATTCTAAATTATATTAGTTTTTCTGTTGAAAATGTATCAAAGTTTTTTTAGCAATGATGTGATAGAAACTTTATCAACTAAAATTGTCTTTAAGGCTGAAATGGCTACCCTTTCTTGCTCCATAGAATCTCGATTCCTTAGGGTCACTGTATTGTCTTCTAAACTTTGGTGATCAACCGTAACACAAAAAGGGGTGCCAAGAGCGTCCTGCCGACGATAGCGCCTTCCTACAGCATCTTTTTCGTCATAGGCAACGGCAAAGTCCCATTTGAGCTGATCAACAATTTCGTTGGCTAGTGCAGGTAACCCATCTTTTTTAACTAGAGGAAGAATAGCCACTTTGGTCGGGGCTAAAAAGGGTGGGATTTTTAGTACAACTCTGGTCGTATTATTGTCAAGGGTTTCCTCTTGAAGAGCATGAGAAAAAACAGCTAAAAACATACGGTCTAAACCAATGGATGTTTCTAAAACAAAAGGAGTGATGTTTTCGTTCTTTTCAGGATCGAAATACTGGAGTTTTTTTCCACTAAACTTTTCGTGATTCCCCAAATCAAAGTCTGTTCTAGAATGTATCCCTTCTAGTTCTTTGAAGCCAAAAGGAAATTTAAATTCAATATCACAAGCGGCATCAGCATAGTGAGCCAACTTATCATGATCATGAAAGCGATAGTTTTCTTGTCCCATATTTAGTGCCAGATGCCATTGAAGTCTTTTTTCTTTCCAATGAGTATACCATTCTTTTTGGGAACCAGGAGGTATAAAAAATTGCATTTCCATTTGTTCAAATTCCCTCATTCTAAATATGAATTGACGAGCCACAATTTCATTGCGGAATGCTTTACCGGTTTGTGCAATTCCGAAAGGTAATTTCATTCTACCCGTTTTTTGAACGTTTAAAAAATTGACAAAAATACCTTGAGCAGTTTCGGGTCTTAGGTATAAATCCATTGCACTATCTGCACTAGCTCCTAACTTGGTGCCAAACATAAGATTGAATTGTTTGACCTCTGTCCAGTTGCGTGATCCTGATTCAGGGCAACTAATTTCTAATTCTTCGATCAAACTTTTGACATCAGCAAGATTTTCTTGTTCCAAAGCAGTCCCCATTCGTTTGAGTATAGAAGCTGCTCTTTCTTGATATCCCAACACTCTTGGGTTGGTTGCTATAAATTGTTTTTTATCAAAATCATCTCCAAAACGTTTTGCGGCTTTGGCAATTTCTTTTTCAATTTTAGTCTCAATTTTTGCTACATGATCTTCTATTAATACATCCGCACGATATCGCTTTTTTGAATCTTTATTGTCAATCAGTGGATCATTAAAAGCATCAACGTGACCTGAAGCTTTCCAAGTGGTAGGATGCATAAATATAGCAGCATCTAGGCCTACAATATTGTCATTGATTTGGACCATCGCTTTCCACCAATAATCTCTAATATTATTCTTTAACGCTACACCGTTTTGCCCATAATCATAAACCGCACTAAGTCCCTCATAAATTTCACTCGAAGGAAAGATAAACCCGTATTCTTTCGCATGGGAAATAACTTTTTTAAACTGCTCTGTTGGATTTTTCATGCAGCAAAAATAATCCTTTTTAGTATCTTTAATAGTGAGCCTAAAATTTTCCATGAAAAAAGTTTACCAAGAGACGCTTCAAAGTTTTATTGATCTAATTCTTCCTCGTCTTTGTTTCAGCTGTAGAAATTATTTGTCTCAACATGAAAAAGGGATTTGTATTGAATGTATTGTGTCCCTCCCTTTTACTGATCACTTTAACTATTCTAACAATGCTCTACACCAACAATTAAGCCTCCAATTATCACTTGAACATGCTGTCGCACTTTGTTATTTCAACAAAGAGGGACTGGTGGCCAACTTAATTCATCAACTCAAATACAAAAAGCAAAAACACATTGGGACGCTTTTTGGCCAATGGTTGGGAGAGGCTATTCTAAAGAGTTCAAACTTCAGTACTATAAGAGGAATCATTCCTGTTCCACTGCATTCAAAAAGGAAACGAGAAAGAGGCTATAACCAATCTGAAATAATAGCTAGTGCAGTAAGTGAAATTATTCAAAAACCTGTATATACAAATTATCTTAAGCGTATAATCGACACTCCCCCACTGGCTTTAGCTGATCAAAGCAATCGTTGGAAAATAATTAAAAATGCTTTCGAAACTCAAGCTAGTTTAAAAAAGACTACAGGACATTTTCTTTTAATTGACGATGTGGTCACCTCAGGGGCAACCCTCACTGCCTGTGCAAAGACTCTCTTAGAACATTCACAAATAAAATTAAGCATTGCCGTTGTCGGTTATAGGTTCTAACTACAATATTGTGTTATTTTGTAGCGATGAAATTGACACGAACAGTTCTCTATTTATTTTTTCTTACCACTTTGGTTCAATGTGCCAAACCAGGAACTCCTACAGGTGGGGCTAAAGACTCAATACCGCCTAGGCTCGTTAATGCTTCACCTAAAATGAAAACCACAGAATTTGATAAAACAGAAATACGATTAAACTTTGATGAATATGTTACTTTAAAAGATTTATCAAAACAGTTGATCGTTTCGCCTCCTTTAGAACGTGAAAAATATACGGTCTATCCTCAAACTGGAGCGTCCAAAAAAGTAACAATAAAATTGAAAGATAGCCTATTAGAAAATACGACATATACATTTAATTTTGGTGAAAGCATTGTAGATTTCAATGAGTCAAATCCGTTGCCTTATTTCACTTATATCCTTTCTACCGGATCAGAAATTGATTCTTTAAATCTTAAAGGACGTGTTTTTGATGCTTTTGAAAAAGACACCGAACGATTTATTTCACTTCAGCTCTATCCCATTGACACTGCTTATAATGATTCTACTATTTATACCAAAAAACCTTTTTATGTAACCAATACTTTAGATACTCTTTTATTTGAATTTAAAAATTTAAGGGCTGGTGACTATGAACTCATTGCTCTTCAAGATGTGGGAAGCAATTATTTATTTGATCAATCTACTGATAAAATTGGGTTTCTTGCTACACCAATTACTCTTCCTACTGATAGTTTAATCACCCTAAGACTTTTTAATGAAAAGCTATCTTTTGCTTGGGCTAATCCTGCCTATGTCAATAATCATCATATTTATTTAGGTCATTTTGGTGAATATGAAGGACAAGATTTTGAAATTGTATCTGATCTACCCGATAGTTTTTCTTATTTGATCAATAAAAATAGAAAAGCTGATTCGCTTAATTTTTGGTTTAAAGGTGCTGCTCTAGATTCGTTGAAATTTTCTTTTCCAATGCGTGATACATTATTGACTAAAACAGTTTTTTTTAATCAAGAACCCCAACCTGATTCATTAGTCATTGAATCAAATACCAAAGGGAATTTATCTCTAACTGAACCCTATCTTCTTAGCTCAAATTTACCCATAGTTGAGATAGATAGCACAAAAGTAGAAGTCTTTGGAAAAGACTCTATTCCTGTTCCAGTTGCACTGGAAATTCTTGAAAATTATGATCGCATTGCATTGCAATTTGATGCCCTCCCTAATGATGAATATACTATTAGTGTTTTTCCCAATGCGTTGGTTGATTTTTTAGGCAACACTAACGATACTGTGAAATATGGAATAAGAACCAAAAAAATCGAAGACTACGGAACTATATTCCTTAGGCTGCAATATGACGACCCAGAGCCTTTTATATTGCAACTTTTAGATAGCGACTTAAACGTAAAACGATTTTATGATTCACCTATTGAATCTGGTCTATATGAATTTCCATTATTAGACGCAGCTACTTATTATTTTCGTTTAATTAAAGACGTAAATGGAAACAAAGAATGGGACACAGGAAATTATCTTGAAAAAATTCAACCCGAACCTGTGATATACTTCTTAGACCCGCTGACTCGAAGTGCAAAGAAAATCGAATTACGTGCTAATTGGGACCTCAATGAAACGTTTAACGTAACTCAAAATTATCTCGATCTTCTAAAAATCGGAACTGCTTCCGATGTGCTTGAAGTGCCTGATAATCTAGAGGAACCCAGATAGCCTCTTTTTTTTCAGATAGGGGGCCTGTGAGCCTATTTCCAAAACAATCATACCCTGCAGAATGACCTAAATATTGATTCCCTTTAGGGTCTTCTCCCACAATGTTTACTCCACAGCAATAAGCCATATTTTCGATAGCTCTAGCTTTGAGGAGTGTATCCCAAGCTTGCATTCTAGGTTTAGGCCAATTGGCAACAAATAAAAGTAAGTCATACTCCTCTGTGTTTCGGCACCACACAGGAAACCGTAAATCATAACAAATTCGAAGGCAGATTTTCCACCCTTTATAGTTTACAAGGCCAGAATTTTCACCCGCCTTATATTTTAGATGCTCGCCGACTAATGAAAACCCATGGCGCTTGTCATAATAAGCTATGGTATCTTTTGGAGGTACCCATAAAAATCGATTGAAGAAAAACCCTTCTTCTTCAATAATAACACTTCCTGCAATAACAGTATTAAATTCTTTTGCAAGGGACCTCATCCATTGCACTGTTTGACCCTCCATTGTCTCTGCTAGTTTTTTTGGGGCCATAGAAAAACCGGTGGTAAACATTTCAGGCAACAGAACAAGATCCGTTTTTGTTCCTATTTTAGCTATTTCTTGAGAAAGTAAAATTCTATTTTTCTCAGGTTGATGCCATACTGAATTTATTTGAAGCAAAGCCACCTTTAACAATTCTTGTCTATCTTTACCCATCAATTTTTAATTGACTTAAAATTAATTCTTTCTTCAATCGTTTTGATAAAAAAGCACTCCTTTTTGATATGGATGGGACACTGGTCGATAATATGGCCTACCACCAACAGTCTTGGATAGAATTTTTTGCCTTCCATCAAATCAATATGAGTTATGAAACTTTTGATTCCAAATATCATAAGGGTTCTTTAATTGAAATAATGGCTCGCCTTTTTCCAACTGTAAATTCCAAAGAGGAACTTCAAAAAATAGGAAGCTATAAAGAGGTTTTATATCGCAAATTATATCACCCCAACGTGAAAGCCATAGATGGATTGATTCCATTTTTAAAGCAACTATCAAAAAAAGGGATACCCATGGGTTTAGCGACAATGGGTGGTCAAGACAATATTGACTTCATTTTTGAATCACTACAACTCCACTCCTATTTTCACTCTACTACTGGAGGACACGAAGTAATAAAAGGAAAACCGCATCCAGATATTTTTTTGACGGCTGCTAGAAAATTAGGCGTTACTCCCACAGATTGTCTAGTATTTGAAGACACCCATTCAGGCATTGAATCTGCAAAAGCTGCCGGTATGGAAGTTGTTGGAGTGAGCACTATGTTCGATAGGAAAACACTTCTAAACTTTGGCTGCATTGAGGTGATTCAAACGTATAACGAACTTGGGATTAATTGAATCTAGTTTTGCTTTTTTGTATATTTGCAATTCACTCAAACTTATTTGTTACTGTTGGCAACCTACAATTTCATTTTTTATAATCTTATCAAAGTAGAGCTGCTTAGGCACAAGTGATTCTAAAAATAGTGGGTAGAATCATACTCTATTTAGACTTTCCATCTAGTTTCAATTAACCAAGAGTGAAATGATATTTTACATAACATTATTAATTATTCTATGTCCCAAAAGTATAGCCCGTGCTGAAAAAAATATTTTACACCCACTATTCTTCACTTTGTAATTATTCAACTGCTATTGTAAAAGACCCTATGGTTGCAGAGGATATTGTTCAAAATTTATTTATACAGTTGTGGCACACTCAAAAACTTGAAGAAATAAGCTACATTGAACCTTATCTCCTACGAGCTACAAAATTTAAATCTATTGATTATCTAAGAACAAAGAATTATCAAAAAACGATTCCTCTGGAGGAATGTGCTATAGAATCTGATCAAAAGATCTCGGAGTTAAAAGAAGAAGACATAGAACCTTTATTTCTTTTTTTTACTTCAAAACTACCCCCTAAAACAAGAACTATTTTTCTCAAAAGCAGGGAAGAAGATATGACCTACAAAGAAATTGCTAATGAATTAGACCTTTCTATTAAGA